>DATEGN010000586.1:0-14989 GCA_035280125.1 Gemmatimonadaceae bacterium
CGCGAACATCGTGTTCAGCGAATCGCTCATCTTCTTCAGCTGATCGCTGTAGGCGCGCGTCTCGCGAGCATACGTCGACTCGGCTTGCGTCTTTCCCGGCGCGTTGTCGAGCAACACTCCGACGTTCACGAAGGCAATCTTGAATTGCGAGGGGGCGGACTGCGCGCGTGCCGTCGTACCGCCCACCGTGAGTGTGAGCACAGCCAGTGTCGCACATGCCGTGCGGAAGAACGAAGACATTGAAAACTCCGATTAGAAGATCTGTCCGAATTTGAAGTGTACTTGCCACTTGGGATCGCGCAGGCCCTGTGCATTCACGCGATCGAGTCCGTACCCCAGGTCGATGCCGAGTGGTCCGAGCGGAGTGACGATCGAACCGCCCACGCCGACACCGCGGAACAGCCGCGTCGGATTGAAGTCCGATGGCTTCGCCCACAGGTTGCCGGCATCATAGAACGCGTCCATGTACAGCATCTGATTGAAGCGAACGCCGAGCTCTGCGCTCTGTGTGTAGAACATGTCGCCAAACGAGGCGCGCGTCGCCGTATACTGGCTCGTCTGCGGGATGTATCCGTTCGGCGTGATCGAGAATTCCTCGTACCCGCGCAGCGGCTCGCCGTACTGCACGCCGCCCAACGAGAACGCCTGCGACACGAAGAACGGCCCCGGATCGCCGAACACACCACCCATTCGCGTCGAGAGGCCGAACACGAGCTTGATCGGCGCCGAGAAGACATCACCCCCACCAATGCTGGCGAGCGTTGCATAGGTTCGCATCTCGGCCGTGTAGCGTTGGAATGACGCGCTACCGCCGAGTGGACCGCCGTTGAATTGTGCTGAGAACGACTGTTCGGTCCCAGCCGACGGGAACGGCATGTCGCTTCGTGTATCCCTCGTTAGGGTAGTGCCGACACTCGACCGGAAGCAGTTGTTGCAGTTGATCGTCGATACGAGTCCGGTGCCGCCGTAACTCACGGTCTCGCCGCCGTAATTGACAAACAGCCTCGTCCATCGCGATCCCGGGACGGGAAGCCCAAACTGGATCTGGCCGCCAATGCGCTTGCTACGGCCGAGGTTCGCGATGATGTATCGCGACTGGCTGTCGTACAGGTTGACCGTACCCGAGACGCGCGATTCCCGGATGTTCGGATCAGTGTATCCGAGATTGAAATCGTTGATGTATTGGCCGAACTGCCACTGCAGCGACCCCTTCTTGCACATGCCGAACAGGTTCGGCTGTTCGAATCCAATGAACCCGCCGACGCCCACGCCCTGACCCACGGATGCGCCGAAGTTCACGTTGCCCGTTCGCTTTTCCTTCAGGTGGAAAACGATATCGATGTCGCCCTTGTCATTCGCTTGCCTCGTCTCCGGCGCGGGCAGTGGCGTCTCGAAGAAGCCGAGGTTGGCGATGCTCTGATAGCTGCGAATGAGATAGTCGCGATTGAATACGTCTCCGGGCACAACAAGGATTTGGTCGCGAACGCAGTTCTCGGCGGTAATGTCGTTCCCCATGATCTCGACACGGTTCACGATCGCCGGCACACCTTCATTGATCTCCCAGCGCAAATTCACCGTCGGCACCGAGTCCCTACCGAGTTTGACTCGCTCGATGATTGGTCTGACCTGGGCGTAGATGTATCCCTCGTTGGCGTACGCCTCCTGAACTTTGGAGGTCGCATCGTCCCACCTGCCCTTGTCGAAGATCTCAGCGCCGTTGTCATGGCGCTGGAATACGCCCTTCACGGTCTCGATCATTCCCCTCGTGTGCTCGCCAAAGGGATAGAAGCGACCGATTTGCTCACTCGAGAAGATCTTCGCTCCAACGACCTCGAAGTCCCCGACGTGGTATTGCGGACCTTCGGTGAGTCCGATCTCGACGAGCGCCTTGCCTCGGTTGCGATCGACGATGAGCGAGTCGCGCAACACCTGTGCGTCGATGAAGCCGCGCTGACCGTAGGCCTGCGGAATTCTTTCAGAGATGTCGCCGCCGAGTTTATCCGAGTCGAACTCTCCCTTTTGCCAGAACCAAAAGCCCTCGGGCTTGGTTTCCATGTGGGAGACGATCGTCTTATCGGGGATCGCCTTGTTGCCGCGGATATCCACTCCGGACACCGCCAGCCGGCTGCCTTCGTTCACGTGAAAAACGATCTTGAGCTGACCGTCGATCACCGTGGTGTCGACTCGGACCTGCGCCAACGGATAGCCTTCTGACTGGTATAACGAGTCGATCCGCGCGACCGAGCGCGCAACCTGATTGGGATCGACAGGCCGTCCAATGAGAAGATCAACTCGGTCTTTGACCGTATTGATCGATAGGCGATCTGGACCCGTGACGTCGACGTCCTTAAGGAGCGGCCGCTCTTTGACGTCAAACGTTAGGATCGCCTTGCCGTTCGCGGCGATGTTACACGAAGTCTGAATGTCCTCGAACTGTCCAGTCGCGTAGAGGTTCTTGATCGCGCGCTGGAGGACGCCCGCGCTCAACGCGACGCCGGGCGAGATGCCGGCGTCGCCGCGGAGCATCGTCTCTGAAATTCGTTGATTGCCACGAAACACTACGCTGTCCGGCGTTGCACAAGGTCCTTGGCCGGACGTGTTTTGCTGCGACCAGGCCGGGACGGATGCGACGACGATCAGCCCAGCGGCCAGAAGCAGGCTGCGGTGTCGGATCATGGGCCAAATATACACAGAAACACGTCGGCCAGGTCCGCATGAACCTGGCCGAAATGCTTCTTAATCCCGAAAGGGACGGATGGAAGTGAGTGCGCAGCTGCGCAGCGGCTATGCTTTCGTCGTGCTCGTCAGCACCCGGAAGCCGAGCTTCGTCCCATCCGGGGTAACCTCCACTTCGATCTCGTCACCTCGACTGAAGTCACCCATCAGGATCTTCTCGGAGAGCGGATCCTCGATGAACTTCTGGATTGCCCGCTTCAGCGGACGTGCACCGTACGCCTCGTCGTACCCATGCTTCACGAGGAAGTCCGTGGCTGCATCCGTGAGCGTGAGCGTCAGTTCCTCTTCGGAGAGACGCTTCCGGACATCTTTGAGCAGAATTCCGACAATCTGCGATATATGCTCGCGACTGAGCGGATGGAACACTATTACGTCGTCTAATCGGTTGAGGAATTCTGGATTGAAGACGATCTTCAGCTCCTCTCGAACCTTCTCCGCCATGCGATCGAAGCTGTGCTGCGAATCGCCCGTGGAGAAGCCGAGTGTCTTGCCCTTGGTGAGATCACGCGCACCGACATTCGACGTCATGATCACGACGGTGTTCTTGAAGTCGATCACGCGGCCGTAGTTGTCGGTGAGATGTCCCTCATCCAGCACTTGAAGCAGGATGTTGAACACATCCGGGTGCGCCTTCTCGATCTCATCGAGGAGGATCACCGAGTAGGGCTTCCGCCGGACCGCCTTGGTGAGCGTTCCCGAATCTTCATAACCAACGTAGCCTGGCGGCGCGCCGATCAGTCGCGAGACAGAGAATTTTTCCATGTACTCGGACATATCCACGCGGATGAGCGCTTGCTCATCGGCGAAGAGGAACTTCGCGAGGGCACGCGCGAGCTCGGTCTTGCCGACGCCCGTCGGACCACAGAAGACAAATGAGCCGATCGGACGACGCGGGTCTTTGAGACCAGCGCGGCTGCGGCGAATCGAGCGCGAGATAGCCCGAATCGCTTCGTCCTGCCCGATCACCGTGTGGTGCATCTCGTCTTCCATGCGAAGGAGACGAGATGTTTCCGCTTCCTGAAGCCGTGTGACTGGAATGCCCGTCCACCGGCTCACAATGAAGGCGATTTCCTCTTCGCCCAGCACGGGCCGGAACGACTGGCGCCGCTTCTCCCACTCCTCCTGCTTGCGGCGAATGTCGCTCTGGAGCTCGCGCTCCTTGTCACGCAACGATGCAGCACGCTCGAAGTTCTGATCGCGCACTGCCGCTTCCTTGTCCGCGTTCACCTTCTCGAGCTGCACCTTGAGGTCCGCCACTTCGGGCGGCGGCGCTTGCGCAGCGAGACGTGCACGAGCGCCCGCCTCATCGATCACGTCGATCGCCTTGTCTGGCAAAAACCGATCGGTGATGTAGCGCTCGGACAGCTTGGACGCGTTGACGAGCGTTGTATCTGGGATCGTGACCTTGTGGTGATCCTCGTATTTCTTGCGCAACCCTTTGAGAATCTCGACGGTTTCTTCTACGGTCGGTGGGTCGACGATCACAGTCTGGAATCGGCGCTCGAGCGCACCGTCCTTCTCGATGTATTTCCGGTACTCGTTCAGCGTCGAAGCACCAACGCATTGCAACTCGCCGCGCGCGAGCGCCGGCTTGAGCATGTTGCTCGCGTCGATCGCGCCTTCCGCTGCTCCCGCACCGACAAGCGTGTGCAGCTCATCGATGAAGAGAATGATGTTCTTGTTCTGCGCGATCTCGTTCATCACGGCCTTGAGTCGCTCCTCGAATTGGCCGCGATATTTGGTTCCCGCGATGACCGCCGCCATGTCGAGCGACAGCACGCGATGATCGCGCAGCGACTCCGGGCACTCGCCGTTCGCGATGAGCTGCGCGAGCCCCTCGACGATTGCCGTCTTGCCCACCCCTGGCTCGCCGATCAGCACCGGATTGTTCTTCTTCCGGCGCGTGAGCACTTCCATGACGCGCTGGATCTCTTTCCCGCGTCCAATGGTTGGATCGAGCTGTCCCTCGGCAGCAAGCTGCGTCAGGTCGCGGCAGAAATGATCGAGGGCGGGCGTCTTCGATTTCTTCTCGCCCTTCGGCTGCGCGGTCTGCGGCGCGCCGCTTCCCTGTTGCGCGGTCGCACCACCTTGCGGCGCATCAGTGCCGAGAATGCGCAACGTTTCCGTGCGCGCGGCTTCGAGGTTCACGCCCGCATCGGTGAGCACCTGCGCCGCGATTCCCTTCTCCTCGCGCAGCAAGCCGAGCAGAAGGTGCTCCGTTCCTACGTAGCTGTGATTCAGCTCGCGCGCTTCGCTCATGGCGAGCTCGAGCACTTTCTTGGCGCGCGAGGTGTAGGGGAGATCCGGCCCTGTCGTCTGGGCGGCTTTCCCCTTTTTGACGGTTTCTTCGATTTTCTGCTGAATCTCATCCAACTCGACACTGAGATTCTGCAGAACGGTGGCCGCGACGCCCTCACCCTCTCGGATGAGGCCAAGCAGGATATGCTCGGTCCCCACGTATTCGTGGTGGAGGCGTGCAGCCTCCTCTCGCGCCATAGCGAGGACCTTCCTCACCCGCTCGGTGAAGTTATAGCCGTTCATGTGTCCCTCAATTACCGGGGGTGACCGTTCGTCTAACCGACCGTCCCCGCTTCCTCTTCCAACGCTTTACGCACATACCGTGCACGAGCCAGGTTCGTCTCGCTTTCAGTAAGCGGTCGTCCTTCGGCGTAGGCGAGGTGCGCGGCCTGTGAGAAAATCAGGAGCTTGTTGAGGGTATATACACTGAGGCCGGTGACCAGTTTCAGCCCTACGGCCAACCGTACGCCACTCAAATAATTCATCGCCTCGTCGAACGTGAGGCTTCGGGCATAGCGCAGAGTACCGTACGCGCGCCAGAGTTTGTCTTCGATAATATACCCCGCATCCCGAAGCAAGACTCGTCGCGCTTCTTCTTCTCGCTCGATCACATGCCCCACAACGCGCAGCAATTGATCGAGCAATTCTTCTTCCGACCGACCGAGTGTCGTCTGGTTCGAGATCTGGAAATAATTCCCGACGACTTCACTCCCTTCACCGTACAATCCCCTGTACGTCAACCCCATCTGCTGCAGCCCCGCCAGCACCCGCCCCATTTCTTTCGTGTGCACCAGTCCCGGGAGATGAATCAGGACTGAGGCCCGCATTCCCGTGCCCACGTTCGTCGGGCACGCCGTTAAGAATCCAAACTCCGCGTGATACGAAAAAGGCACACGTGCGCCGAGATCTCGATCGAGCCGGTCGATCGCCGCAAATGCTTCTTCGAGCGCAAAGCCAGACCGAAGCGCCTGCAGCCGGAGATGGTCCTCCTCATTCACCATGACGCCCAACCCGTCGGAGAGAAACACCGCCGCCCCACTCCGTAGCGGATGCTGCGCATCGAGTCCCGCCAGCTCCTTGCTCACGAGATGCCGCTCATGCAGCAAGGCGCGATCCGTTGGTGACAGTTCGTCAAGACGATAAAGAACCGCATCGCGCAAGTCCTGCAACGACGTCAAGGCTTCCCGCACCTGCGACAGCACACGCAGACGTTCCCCATCGCGCGCCCGCGCCGTGAACGCGTAGCCCTCGACGTTTCGAGCAAGCCGAATTCGCGTCGACAGCACGATGTCCGCGTGCTTGCCCGATGCATCGAGCCAACCGACGCCGCCGTCCGGCAAGAGCGACAAATCGATCGTCATTCGAGCACCTTGATGCGATCCCGCAGATCTGCCGCGAGCTCGAACTGCTCGCTCTCGATCGCTCGGCGAAGCCGCTCGCGCAGCTCCCCCAGCGCCGCAGCGCGCTCGATTGTTTCGCTGCGCGGCGCCAAATACGCCTTTCCGCTGTGCTTCGCGCTCCCATGCACTCGCCGCAAGAGATCGCGCATCCCATGCTCGAACGTCGTGTAGCATCGCGCGCAACCCCAGCGACCACTCGCGCGAAAATCAGCCATCGTCGTGTGGCAGAACACGCACCGGCTGGCTTCCACGCTCGTGAGCGCCGCCTGCTGCTGCACCGCCTGAAGGAAATCGCCTAACGGATGTTTTGGCGTCGGAACACTCGTCTCGACGCCATGTTCCGCGGCGCAGCGCTCGCACAAGTGGAGGAGCTTCACCTCTCCGCCTTCGATACGCGTGACGTGCACGACGGAATCCCGCTCTCCGCAACTGTCGCACATCATCAGGCAAGCACCTCGCGCACACCCGTATCCGTTAGGCGCCCATCCTCGAGCAATAGCGCGCGGTCGGCGCGCAGAGCTAACGATCGGTTATGCGTTACTACGACCATTGCAATCTCGAGGTCACGTGACAACTCGACGAAGAGATCGTGCAGTCGCGAGCTATTCGCGTGATCCAGATTTCCTGACGGCTCGTCCGCGAGAACGATCGCGGGATCGATCGCGAGGGCCCTGGCCACCGCCGTCCGCTGCTGCTCACCGCCAGACAGCTCCGACGGCCGGTGGCTCATCCGCCCCGCCAATCCGACCCGACTGAGCAGCTCTTCGGCGCGGCCCTGCGCCCGCTTTGTCTCCCACCCCGCGATGCGCAGAGGCATCATCACGTTCTCGAGCGCGCTGAACTCCCGGAGCAAGTGGTGGAACTGGAACACGAACCCCACCCGTCGATTGCGGAGTACCGAGAGCTCGTCGTCGGATCGGCCCTCGATCTGCTCGCCAGCAATGCTGACCCGGCCACGAGTCGGGCGGTCGAGTGCGCCAAGGAGATGCAGCAGCGTGCTCTTCCCCGCTCCACTCGCTCCGACGATCGCCACCATCTCCCCGCGTTCGACGTCCAGGTTCACGCCGTCGAGCACCGTAATGAGCCCGCCGTCGCCTCCCGTGTACGTCTTTGCCAGATCAACCGCTTGGAGAACCGTCATTCGTGTCGGATGGCCTCTACCGGAAATAACCTCGCGGCCTGCCGCGCGGGATACAGCGTGGCAAGGGCTGCGATCAGCAAACTCGCGAGCACGATCAGCGCCACATCGAGCAGCTGCGTCGCGACAGGCAGGTGATCGATGAAATATACGGACGGGTCTAGTGCGATCAGCTTGTATCGATCGATCAAGACTGATGCGAACAGACCGACAACAAGTCCCGCGAAGGTACCGACGATTCCAATCACCACGCCCTGCGCGAAGAAGATTCTTCGTATCGACCGCGCCGGCATCCCCATGGCGCGCAGAATGCCTATTTCGCGCGTCTTATCGGTTACGACCATCGTCAACGTGCTCACGATGTTGAACGCGGCCACGAGCACGATGAGAAGGAGGATGAATGTCATGCCGAACTTCTCGAGCTTGAGCGCGTGAAAGAGCGATGAGTTCTGGGCCTGCCAATCTTCCGTGCGGTACGGAAAGCCCAGCGTATCCTCGATCGCGCGCGCCACGGTGGGAGCTTCTGCTCGCGTGCGAGTTCGTACCTCGAGTCCCGTTACCGAGTTCCCGAGCTGCGCCAGTTGCTGCGCCGATTCCAGCGACATGAAGACGTAACTGTTGTCGTACTCGTACATCCCGGTTTCGAATACGCCCGTGACCTCGAAGCGCTCGATGTGTGGGACCGGCGTTCCCGTGACCGGATCAACCTTCCCGTTTCCGGCTGAGTACATCGTGACGGAGTCGATGCCCGGCGTCACATTCAGCCGCTCGGCGAGGCGCGTACCGAGTACCACACCTCGTCGTTTCCCATCCGTCGTGCCGAAGGTGAAGTTGCCGGCACGGGCAGTCGTGCGAATACGCGTGACCGGATTGAGGCCCGGCGCATCGGGCTCGATACCCATGAAGAACGCGCCTTCGCTGTACTGATGCCCGCCGTTGATGATCGCCTGGCCATGCACGAACGGACTCACCGCCACGACGTTCGCCTTCATTCGTCGAACCCGCTCCAGCTCGCGCTGCCATTTGCTCATCGACAGGTCCTCACCATACGTGAGGACACGAATGTCCGGACTGCCGATGAGTATCTTCTCACGAAGATCGCTCTGCAGACCATTCATCACCCCGATGATCACGATCAGCGCACTCACACCGACGATCACACCACCGATCGCGATCACGCTGATGAGCGACAGGAGCCGCGAGCCGCGACGGCTGCGCAGGTAACGCCAGGCGATTGCCAATTCGAGCTTCTTCATTCTGGCCGCAACGTCGGAAAGAGAATGACGTCCCGAATGTTCGAAACATCAGCGAGATACATGAACAACCGATCGATGCCGATTCCTACTCCGCCAGTCGGCGGCATCCCATACTCCAGCGCGCGCAGATAGTCCTCGTCGACACCCACCGCCTCCAGGTCACCTGACGCACGCAGACGCGCCTGGGCCTCGAAACGCTGCCGTTGATCCAGCGGATCGTTCAATTCACTGAACGCATTGGCGAGCTCTCGCCCGTTCGCGAACAGCTCGAATCGCTCCGTGAGTCTCGGATTGCCGCGCTTTGGCTTCGCCAACGGTGACAGCTCCACCGGATAATCGATCACGAACGTGGGCTTCTCGATCTTGGACTCCACGAGTGCCTGAAACAGCTCGTCCAGTACCTTCACACGACTGAGCGTGTCTACATGCTCTACGCCGGCACGACGCGCCGCGTTCCGGAGCGTTTCGTCGTCGGCCGTGAAGGCATCCATCCCCAGCGCCCCGTTCAATGACGGGAGCCATTCGACCCGGGCAAACGGCGGCCTGAGCGTCGGCACGCGCGCATCCGGACCGAGCGCCTGCCCCACCGCTTCTGCCGCGCACATCAGGAGGCGCTCGACGCGTTCCATCATCACCGTGTAGTCCGCGTATGCCTCGTAAAACTCGAGCATCGTGAACTCCGGATTGTGCGTGCGATCGATTCCCTCGTTCCGAAAGTCGTGTCCGATCTCGTATACCCGATCGAGGCCGCCCACAATGAGCCGCTTGAGATAGAGCTCATCGGCGATGCGCAGATACAGCGGCATGTCGAGTGTATTGTGATGCGTCACGAATGGCCGCGCGTACGCGCCGCCGTAGAGCGGCTGCAAAACCGGCGTCTCGACCTCGAGATACTCGAGTGTGTCGAGATACGATCGAATCGACGTGATCATGCGCGAGCGCGCGCGAAACAGCGCCCGTACCTCCGGGTGCACCGCGAGATCGACGTATCGCTGCCGCGAGCGCTGTTCCTCGTCCGTGAGCCCGGAGTGTCGTACGACCTGTCCGTCGACGATCTCCTCCTTGCCGAACGGCAGTGGCCGCAGGGATTTCGCGAGCATCTCGACCTTCGTGACGCGAACGGTCACCTCACCCGTGCGCGTGCGAAAAAGCGGCCCTTCGATCCCGATCACGTCGCCGAGATCGAAATGCTTCGTTAGGGCAAAGACGTCGTCGCCAAGCACATCGCGGCGAAAGTACAGCTGTATTCGGCCCGAGGAGTCGCCGAGATGAGCAAATGCGGTCTTCCCCGCCGATCGCCAGCTCACGAGCCGCCCCGCGACACGCACCGTCTCGCCCTCGCTGTCCTGACCCTCTGGATAGAGTGCCAGCGCGTCGGCGGCGTGATGGGTGCGATCGAAGCGATAAGCAAACGGTGGCGTCCCGCCCTCGACGAGGGCGTCGAGCTTTTCACGACGTGCCTTCTGAACGAAGTTGAGATCCTCGCTCACGCGGCGGCGCTCCCACCCGTACCACGCTTTCCGAATTCGCGCAGATACGCTTCGATGAATGAATCGATGTCGCCGTCCATCACGCGCTGCACATCCGGAACCTTCAACTCGGTGCGATGGTCGTTCACCATCGTGTACGGCTGAAAAACGTAGCTGCGGATCTGGCTGCCGAACGTCACATCCGCCTTGGTTGCGTCGAGCTCCGCCTTCTTCTTCGCCTGTCGCTCGGCCTCGAGCTGATATAATCGGTTCTTCAGCATCTTCATCGCCGTCGCCTTGTTCTTGTGCTGCGATCGCTCCTGCTGCGACGCGACCACGATGCCGCTGGGGATGTGCGTTAGGCGCACGGCAGAGCTGGTCTTATTGACGTGTTGCCCACCAGCGCCCGAGGCCCGGAAGACGTCCATTTTGATGTCTTCGTCGCGGATCTCGATGTTGATCTCTTCGTTCACCACAGGATACACAAAGACCGACGCAAAGCTCGTGTGTCGCCGAGCTTGTGCATCGAAGGGCGAGATGCGCACGAGGCGGTGCACGCCGGTCTCTGCTTTCAGAAAGCCGTACGCGTAGGGCCCCTTGATTTCAATGACCCCTCCCTTGATGCCGGCCTCCTCCCCCTCACTCATGTCGAGCGTCTCGTATGTGTATCCCTTGCGATCGGCCCATCGCGTGTACATGCGAAGCAGCATCTCTGCCCAGTCCTGGGCTTCGGTGCCGCCAGCGCCCGCGCTGATCTCCAGCTGCGCATCACGAAAATCATCGGGACCCGACAGCAGCGAACGCAGTCGCAACGCTTCGAGGTCCTCGGTCATTGCCGCGATCTCCGCATCCAGCTCGCGCGACATCTCGTCGTCCGGATCAGAGGCCAACAACGTCTCGAGATCCTGCGCGCTGCCGAGGCGACCCTCGATCTTCTCGAACGGATCGATCCAGCCCTTGAGGGTCTTGACCTGCTGCACGACGGCCTGCGCGGATTGCTGGTCGTTCCAGAATCCCGGCTCGGCCATTCGATTCTCGAGCGTCGTTAGGGTCTCACGCTTGACGTCGACGTCAAAGATACCTCCGCAATTCGGCCAGCCTCTCGGCCTCCTCACGCAGTGCTTTCGCTCGTTCGGTCTCCGCCATTGTAGTCCTCGAGGATTTACTTACGACACGAGCCGTCCGCGGATCAGCGGACGGCTCGACACATGACTGCGGACTCACGCAAGATACTGCCGCTGGACGCGGGTAACTACCCCGTTGCCGATCAAAATACTTTCTGACCGCCGGCGAGGAGATCGTTCAACGCATCCTGAAAGTGCGGCGTCGTCTCGGCGAACTCCCGTCCCACTTGCCCAACATATTCCTCATAGCTCTTCTGGATTTCATCCTTGAAGAGCTGCTTCAACGTACCATCGCGTAAACCTTCCTGTCGCTTTTGCGGAAAATACGTCACCAGATCGGATACGAGTGCTCGCGCGAGACGCCTCGCCTTTGCGTGCGGATCGTTAGCAAGGAACGGATTGATCGGCGTTCTCGTTCCGGTTGGCGCACCAGACGCGGAGCCGCTTGGCGCCGTGGGTCGCGGCACGGCGGACTGCGGCGGCACCGTCGCCGCGTTCGTCGGCAGTGGCAGAGCGACGTTCGGTGCACTCGTACGAGGCGGCGGCGCGGAGTTCGGTTGTGCGGCTGGCGCGATCGTCGGTCCTGACGCGCGCGGAGCAACGATAGGCCGTGCTGCAGGCCCTGCTCCCGGCGCGCCACCCGGCATCATCGGTCGAGGCGGAAACAGCATCGGCCTAGCGATAGACGACGGCGGCGACGAGGGCGCTGCCAGTGGGGACGCGAGCGGCGTCTTTGGCATCGGCGATTTATCGACCATGGGCGGCTGCGGCGGCGCGCGGTTGGGTTCCGGGACCAGCGCCGGCATTGCGTTGGGAGCGGGCGTGGGCCCCTTCGGCACATGCGCCGGCTCCGATGTATCGAGGAGCGCTGCCGCGAGAGCCGCGTTGGCTCGTTGAGCAGCCATCGCCTCATCGAGCTCCGCCGGTCGCGTTGTGTTCGCCACCAGCGCCGAGTTTGAAGAAAACTCATCTTCGATCGATGAGCCCGCCGAGATCGTGATGACGCCACCGCACACGGAGCAACGCGCACGCACCGTCGTCGAAGGCAGCTTTGCCGGATCAACGCGGAAGATCGAGCGACATTCGGGGCAGGAAACGTTCACTTCCCCTCCGTCGCGCTCATCTTGTCGGGTCGCGCGGCGATTGGCTGGCTCACGCCAGGCGTCGTGTCCTGTCGCCGGTCGATCGAGAAGACCGAGCCAGGAAGAGTCTTCGCGTAGCTCTTCATCTCTGTTGCAAGTTCACTCACTTGCGCTGCGTGCGTGAAGTGTCGCCGCTCGTTCGTGACCACGCCGATCGACACGGTCATGAGCGGCACTCGATGCAGCTGTCCTCGGCGATCCTTCCCAAAAAAATAGCCAGCGCGGCGATCCTGCTCCGAATATTGATAGGGGATCAACGTATCGAACACCTCGACGATCTCGGCGCACGCCTCATTCACAGTCGCAACCGGGATGATGAAGATGAAGTCGTCGCCGCCGATGTGGCCGACGAAACCCTCATCCAAGCATAAGCCCTTCACGATGTCGTGCAGAATCTTCGCGAGGATACGGATGACGCGATCGCCTTCGTGGTACGAGTACCGGTCGTTGAATTCCTTGAAGTGATCGAGATCCGCATAACACGTGGCGAAGAGTTTCCCCTCGTTGAGGCGGCGTGTGATCTCGGCTTCGATCTCCACTGCGCCCGGAAGGCGAGTGGACGGGTGCACGACGAGGTCGCGGTCGGACCGACGCAGCATCGCTTCGAGACGCGTCATCGTCTCGGACTCGGCCGTCCCGTCTCGGATGACCTCGTCCGCGCCGGCGGCGAACGCGGCGGCGAAAATCTCATCGTCGGCGCAGGTCGCCACGACGCACGGGACGACGCCGGTATACGAATCTCCCTTGAGCCGGCGGAGCGCGTCGAGAATGGAGCCTTGCTCACGTCGGGCGTCGAAGGCAACAGCCCGTGGCCGGCCGCGCAGGGCGAGCGCCATCAGCTCGTCTCCACTCTCCACGATGATGATGGGCACAGCCAATTCCCCGAGCCAGCGGCGAAGCGCCTCCGGCAGCTGGCCACCGCCTGGTGAGTAGACGAGTGCGTTGGTCTTTGCCACGCGGGAGAGGCGGAGAGACGCTCGGCGAGAGTGGAGAACAGCGGCGCGCTACGGCGCGAGGAGGGCGGTTTTTCTGTGCAACTTATACAGCGGCATGACCTTGCCGGCTACGACTCCACGACCGCGTGGTTCATGGACGGCTTCCTGAGCGCCGGTCAAGGTTACTCAGGAAAAGTACGGTCATTAATGGACGACCAAGGCCGCAATGCGTAGCACCATATCAATCCTTGTCTTGCCAGCACGGCCGAGAGCGTCGAATCAAGACTGACGCTCGCTAAATGGCCTTGGCCTCGTCGATCAGCATGACGGGAATGTCATCCCGAACGGGATAGCTCAGGCGGCAGGAATGGCACACGAGCACCGATTCTTTCTCGCGGTATTCGAGCGCGCCCTTGCACTTCGGACAAACGAGAATCTCGAGTAATTGTGGAGACAAGCTCATTGCGTGCGTTCCTTTGGAAGGTGGTAGCCAAGACGTCGGAGAGCGGTCGCGTTCTTTCTCCAGTTCGATAAGACCTTCACCCACAAATCGAGGTAGACGGCCTCACCGATCAGTTCTTCGATCTTCATGCGAGAAGCCCGGCCTATCTCCCGAATGCGATCGCCTTTCGCCCCGATGAGAATGCGTTTCTGACTTTCGCGCTCGACGTAGAGCACAGCGCGAATATAGACGGGCTGGCGGCCTTCCCGGTATTCCTCCACCTCGCTTGCCACGCTGTATGGCACTTCGTCTTCCAATTGCTCGAGCGCCGTCTCCCGAATCAATTCGCTGACGAAGAATCTGACCGCCTGGGTGCTGATCTCGTCATCAGGATAGAGAAACGGGCTTTCCGGGAGAAGTTGGGCTGTTGCCGCGAGAAGCTGATCGACGCCCTCTCCTGTCACCGCGGATATCAGCCGCGCTCCTGGATATTGCTCGGTGAGTTGCGAGCGCACGTCGTCCGAAAGCAGATCGACCTTGTTCAGCGTCAGTAACACCGGCGCACGTGGTACCGATGCAAGGCCGGCCGCATCAGTGAACGACATGGGCGCGCTTGCGTCGGTGGCGTCCACGAGATGGATGATGACATCGGCGTCTTCAACCGCCTCCATGGAAGTGGCGCGCATCGCGTGCTGTAATGGATACGCTGGATTGAGGAGGCCCGGCGTATCGAGGACGATCATTTGCACGTCCTTCTCGGTGCGAATGCCGACGATGCGATCTCGCGTCGACTGTGGCTTGGCGCTCACGATGCTCAGCTTCTGACCGATGATGCGATTGAGCAGCGTCGACTTGCCGGCGTTAGGCATTCCTGCCACGGTGACGATGCCGGCGCGAGTCATGGGGCAAAGATAACGCAACGGTCCGTGCGGAAATGACAAACGCTCGCGCATGATCTGCGCGAGCGTTTGCTCGAATGAGAAGCCGGCGGTGGCCTACTCTCCCGCGCTCTCTCGAGCGGAGTACCATCGGCGCTGTAGGGCTTAACG
>DATEGN010000587.1:0-2208 GCA_035280125.1 Gemmatimonadaceae bacterium
CGTTGCGCTCGACTGGGGGCTGATCGTTCCCGTCATCAAGAATGCCGACGACCTTTCGATTACCGGCCTGACGCGACAATTAAACGACCTTGCCCAGCGCGCACGGGCAAAAAAACTACAGCCGCAGGAAGTGCAGGGCGCGACATTCTCGATTACGAATCCCGGTGTCTTCGGCTCGCTGATGGGCACCCCGATCATCCCGCTGAACACCTCCGCTATCCTGGGCCTTGGCGCCATCGAGAAACGGCCCAAGGTACTCGCCGGGGCCGACGGCGAAGACACCATTGCGATTCGCACCTGCGCCTACTTCTCGCTGTCGTTCGACCACCGAATCGTGGACGGCGCCGACGCCGACAGGTTCCTTGCATTCGTGAAGCAGGGACTTGAAGCGTTCCCCGAAGCGGGAGTGGTCTGAGCGATCATGGCGAGAGCGCTCAGTGTTCAACGAACGCTCGTGACGCCCGGAGAGCGGGACCGATTCTTCGAGCGCATGAAGCGGAAGCACCAGCATTATTCCCGCGCGAAGTGTCATTTTTGGGTTTTCGAAGAAGCGAGCCTGCCGGGCGCGTTCCTGGAATTCGTCGAGGCGCCTGACGCGGATACGTTGGCGAAAGCGCACGCTGCCGCGCCGGATCCGGCACTCGACCCGGCTCGCATCTACCGCGAAGTGGAACTGTCCTGAGATGCCGACAAGAACGATTTCCGCCGATGGACGAACGTGGCGCGTATTGCCGTCTGGCCGCGTTACACAGTACGATCGCGACGAGTTCGCACTGGTTTTTATCTCCGGTGAGGCTGCGAATCGCATCGTGCGCGTGACGCGATACTCGCCTCAAGGCTCGCGCTCGCGCGAGCAGTCGCTGTCGGAGATGACCGACGCCGACCTGCAACGCATGCTGTCGCAGTCGCAGCCCAGCGATACATCGCCGGAGGCGGACTACGCACGCTGATACAATGTCGGGCGTCGATTCGCGATGCATCGATCTGCACACGCACTCGACGGCGTCCGATGGCGCGCGGCCGCCGCGCGACGTCGTGCGTGCGGCGCGTGAGCTGAGTTTGGCCGCAATCGCGTTGACGGATCACGACACGGTCGATGGCGTCGCGGACGCGATCGACGAGGGCCGGATTCTGGGCGTGCGCGTCGTTCCTGGAATCGAGCTGAGCGCCGTCGAAGGCGACAGCGAGACGCATGTGCTCGGATTGCACGTGCAGCAGATGGGCCGTCTCGAGACCCAGCTGCGCAACCTGCGCGCGATGCGCGTAACGAGAGCAGAGCGAATCGTCGCGCGCTTGAACGAGCTCGGTGTGCGTGTCACGCTCGAGGACGTGTTGGTCCAGTCGGCTGGCGGCGCTGTTGGCCGCCCGCACATCGCCCGTGCTCTCGTCAACGACGGCTGGGCGACCGACATGCGTGATGCCTTCGACCGTTACCTGGGCAACGGCCGCGCCGCGTTCGTCCCGAAAGATCGCCTCTCGATCGAGGACGCGATCGCGATGATTCACGGGGCTGGCGGGCTCGCGATTCTGGCGCACCCGGGTCAGTCCGGCACTCGCAAGCGGATCGAGGCGCTCGTTGGGTTTGGACTCGACGGAGTGGAGGTGCGTCATCCGGGCCACAATTCCGAGGACATTGCCCGGCTGACGGCACTCGTCGAGCACTTCGGCCTTATTCCAAGCGGTGGGTCGGACTGGCATGGATCGGCCGAGGGTGGCCGAACGTTGGGCATGATGCGAGTTCCGGCGGCGTGGCTCGAGCGGCAGGATCAGGCGGTCGCCACGCGGAACGCACAAAGCGACGGCGATCACGAGGCCTACGTCGCCTAACGATACGCGTTCCCACTACCGTCGTCGGAAAGGAGGGTGAAGAGTGGAGCTCCGCGGTCGAGTCGCTCTCGTCACTGGCGCCGGCAGACGGGTCGGCCGGGCACTCGCGGTCGGACTCGGCGGCCGCGAAATGAAGGTTGCCGTCCACTATCACGAGAGCGACACCGGCGCCCGAGAGACGGCACGGCTCATTCGAGAAGCGGGGGGATCGGCATGGCTGGTCTCGGCGGACCTAACGAGCGGTGACGCTCCGGCGGATTTGATCGAGCGCGTCACGCGCGAAATGGGAGCGCTGGATGTCCTCATCAACTCGTCTGCGGTGATGGAGCGCACGCCGCTCGGCGAAGTGACTGCCCCACAGTGGGACGCGATGATGGCGCT
>DATEGN010000588.1:0-4455 GCA_035280125.1 Gemmatimonadaceae bacterium
ACGTTTGGTTACCGAGCGGCTTTGGGGGGCAACCACGGGTTTTCGATCTACGGCTCTCCGATCTACGAGTCGGTTGGGCGAGGTGGCGGGGCCAGCACGGTGAGCGTCTTTCGCGGCGCGGTCGGGATCGACTTTGGAGTAACATCATCAATTGGGCTGACGCTCGGACTCGAATTCGGAGGAAGTCAAAGCGCCGAATCGGGTAAGCCCTCCGGCACAGCATTCGGCGCGGCATTCTCGTACGCGATCGGCGGCGGCCGTTAGATGGCTTGTATCTTGCCCTCCAAGCGGTTGTCCGGGCGCCATGGTGCGCCGAGATGCCACTCGAGCCGCGAAAGAAATGCGGGACAAGGACTTGCCACCGATACTGGTGGTTGACGATAATCACGATAACGCCGAGATCATCCGGCAGTATCTCGAGATCCGCGGCTATCCGATAACGGTCGCGCACGATGGCGACGAGGCGCTGGCGCTCTTCGAAACGGTGAGGCCAGCGCTCGTGTTGCTCGACGTTATGATGCCCGGCCGAGACGGTTGGGAAGTGTGTCGCATCATGAAGCAGCATCCGACGCTGGGAAAGGGCGTTCGGATCGTGATGGTAACTGCGCTTGGCGAGTGGGAGGACAAGCGCGAAGCGCTGCAGCTGGGCGCGGATGACTACGTCGAAAAGCCATTTGATCTGCCGACCCTTGCGACGACCGTGCAGCGAAACCTGGCAATGCGTAGCGCGATGGCGTCGTAACGTCACGGCAGAGGTGGAATGAGCGATTTCGTCCTCCTCACCGACAGCGACGACCCGGCTATCACTGCCGCCGTTGAACAGCTGGAATCCTGGAGTGTGCAGCACGTCGACGCGTCGCACTTGAGCGACGCGATCGGCGAAGAGGGCGTGCGCGCGCTGCTCGTCGTCACGACCGATCCCACACTGCTACGGATGGCGACCGAACGCGCTCATGCGGGCGGCGTCCCCGTGATCGTTGGTTGTGTGGACGAGACGGCGCGGCGTCGAGCGGTCGAGCTGCGTGCGGACGAATGGTATCGCATTCCCGCGTCGCCAGACGAGATCTCCGCGCGCATTCACTCGGCTGTGCATCGCGGCGCAGCGGCGGGAGCAACGATCACCGATCGCGTCGAACGCGTCGAATACGAAGAGATGTTGCACGACGCGATGACGGGTTTGCCGACGCTGCCCGTGATGATCGAGCGGTCGCGTGCTCTGTTCAAGGAGCGTGGCGAGCTGGTTGTACTTTATCTCAACTTCGTGCGCTACTCGAAAATCGAGGAGATCTACGGTTGGGAGAAACTGGACGCCGTGTTGGAGACCACGTCGGCCGCGGTTCGCGAGTTTCTCGACGACACGTCGTCGCCTGGGAACTCCCGACTGATGGTCAGCTTCACGAACGACGACGACTTTATCTTCTTTCATGTGCCCGCAGCCGGTGTGGCGGCGGCCACCGATAGCGAGATCACGGACATGGTGGCGCGGTTGCAGCGCCACGTCGCGGGTCGGATCGAGGCGCAACACGGAGACGACATCGCCGCGCTGTTCGATATCTACGTAGGACGCTCCCACGTCTATTACAATCCGAAGATACGTCTCGAGCGGTTGATCTACCGAGGCATTCGGGAGGCAGCCAAGGCGGCGCGCAGTATCGAAGAGCGCGACCGTGCGCGCCGCGTTGCCGATCTCCGCGCCAGCCTCCGCGAGCGGGGCGTCTACATCGACTACCATCCGATTGTCGTCACCGAGACGCAGGAGATCTACGGATATGAAGCGCTCGCACGCGGCGTGATGCGGAGCTTGCGTTCGCCGGAAGTGATGTTCGATGTCGCCGCCGAAGCCGATCTGGTGTGGGAGCTGAGCCGTTTGTGCCGGAGCCGCGCGATCGAGGGTATGGATACGCATCTTCAGCCCGGCGAGCTGCTCTTCCTGAATGTGGACCCGCATGACTTCAACGATCCCGCGTTCAACGAGAACGAGGTGAAGTCCCCGGAGCGGGTCGTCATCGAGATCACCGAGCGCACGGCGATCAAGGACTATCCAAAGTTTAGAGAACGCTTGCGGGCATTCCGGGAGGCGGGATTCCGCTTCGCCGTGGACGACGCCGGCAGTGGCTATGCCGGCCTCGGCTCGATCGCCAATCTCGAGCCGAATTACATCAAGCTCGACATCTCGTTGATCAACGGCATCGATACGAACTTCATCAAGCAGAATCTGGTTGAGACGATGGTGAAGTTCTCAAATGACCATGGCGCAAAGGTGATCGCCGAAGGCGTGGAGCGTGCGGAAGAGTTCAAGGCGGTGAAGGAGCTGGGCGTGCACCTCGTACAGGGCTTCTTCCTCCACCGTCCGTCGCACTCACCAACGGCAACGCTCGCGACTGTACGTCGTTAGGTCTCCGAAGCTCGGTCGAGCAACGACTCGACCACACGCAACGAGCGTTCGGCGGCGCCGAGACCGTTGGACACGAGGGCGCGAGCTGCATTCCCCGCGGCAAGGCGTGCGGGTGAATTCTCGATCCAGAGCGTGATCGCCTGCCCGAGTGACGCGACATCACGGACGGCGCGCCCGCCGCCATCCCTAACGAGCAACAAAGCGTCGCGACTTCCTCCGTGTCGCGGGCCGAACAGCACGGGCGCGCCGAAGGCGGCGGGCTCGAGCACCGAATGCAGCCCCTCATCATGAAATCCACCGCCAACAAAGGCGAAATCGGCGAGCGCATACAGATCGCCGAGCACCCCCACGCGATCCACCAGAACGACGTCGCTCGACGCACTCGCGGCATCGAGGCGATCGAGACGGAGGCCAGCAGTGGCGGCCCAAGTTTCGATTGGCGCGAGGTGCGCGGTTGTCGGCTCGTGAGGCGCAATGACGAGCCGCGTCGTCGCAAACCGGCGATGTGCTTCCGCAATCACTGGGAGAAGAACTCGCTCATCGGCCGGCCATGTGGAGCCGGCAACAAGCGTCGGCCGATTCGAGGCCAGGCGGGATAACATCGGTGACTGGCGGTCGAC
The DNA here is from genome assembly GCA_035280125.1 of Gemmatimonadaceae bacterium. Taxonomy (GTDB): domain Bacteria; phylum Gemmatimonadota; class Gemmatimonadetes; order Gemmatimonadales; family Gemmatimonadaceae; genus AG2. The sequence continues at coordinate 3,016 of DATEGN010000588.1, forward strand.
GCGTTGTGCGCGCTGCCAGACCTGGTCGTACCGCGTGTCTCCAGTGAGGGCGATCGTGTTTCGTTTGACACCGAGCGCGACGAGGCGGCCAGCATCTGCCTCGTCGATGGCACCCACCGCATCAAGTGCTGCGTAGGCATCGTGAAGGAGCGCGGTCGCGAATCGTGATCGGCGAGATGACGATTGTGCGAGCGTTGCACTCACGAGGCCGAGATGGATTCCTCTGGCGTGCGCCATGGCGGTGAGCGTTGGCCAGACATCGAGCTTAGCGTACACCAGCGCGGTTGGCTGCAGTGCGTCGAGAGCCGCGCGCACGTCAGCCGCGGAATCGAAGGGCAAATAATCGCGAAAGTCGACGTCGAGCGAGCGCGCCAACGACTCGGCACTTGGCGAGAAATGCGTATAGGCGAGCTGCACTTCAGGGTGACGTTGGCGCATCAGCTCGAGTATCGGCCGCGCCTGCAGCCCCTCGCCGACGGATGGCGCGTGCATCCAGAGCAGCGGTCGCGACAGATCACGATGCGGCGCCGCCCACGCACGATAGCGATCGATGATTCCGCTTCGCGCGCGCAGCGCACGGAGGGCTTTCTTGTCGCTCGACGGAAACAGGTTGGCGAGCGACGCGCCGAGTCGTGCGAGGCGCGCGCTGCCTTCGTACCCGAGCCGGAGGGCGGAGTGCACGCCCGGTTCGCGTTAGGCGGTGATGCTCGTCAGCGGGACGTCAGTGGGACGCGCCTCTCTTTGCGAGTTGCCCTTCCACTACCCGACGGAAGGCCGTGTATGGTGCGAAACCATCGACGCGCTGATCGCCGACAAAGAAGGTCGGCGTCGACCGCACTCCAGCGGATTGACTGCGTGCATAATCGGCCTCGATCAAAGGCCTCGTGAGATGTCGCGTCACGCAGTCTCGCCACGCCGGCATGGCAACCCCAAGATGCGCGACGGTCGAGTCGAACATCGGCATCGGATCCGGGAGCGTTTCCCATTTCTCTTGCGATGTGAACAGCGCGTCATGCATCGGCCAAAACTTGTTTTGAACCGAGGCGCACATTGCGGCCTCAGCAGCCGGCATCGAATTCTGATGCTGCCGTAGCGGAAAATTCAGATAGGCGAGCACGACTTTTCCAGGATCAACGAAGTCGCGAACGAGCGGGTTGAATGTCGAGTCGTGCCACATCTTGCAATAGGGGCACTGAAAGTCGCTCGTCTCCACGATCCACAACGCGTTTTGGCTTTGATTGCCGCGAATGCGTCCACTGTCCGCATGTGCACTAACGGAGTCGGTGAGCGCCGCACTCGGAGATCGCGCCGCCGCGGCTGTTGCCGGCGTCGCGGAGGGTGACGAAGACGACGAGCTCGTCGACTCCCGTTTAGCGGCATCGGCGCCGCGACAGCCGAGTGCGGCGAGAGAAAGGGCGGCCAGAACTCTGAATGACGCGG
>DATEGN010000589.1:0-8032 GCA_035280125.1 Gemmatimonadaceae bacterium
CGGCGAATCCGGCACTGTTTGCGAATTGGGTGAGCGGCGGCGGAAAGGTCGAGCCACTCGCCGCCGACAAGGACGTGTTCGGCGATGGGACTGTGGTGATTCTCAACATGCCCGGTCACACACCAGGACACCACAGCCTGCTCGTTAGGCTCAAAGAGAAGGGTTCGGTGCTCATCACCGGCGATCTCGCGCACTTCCACGAGAACTATGATTCGAACGGCGTGCCGACCTTCAATACCGACCGCGCGGCGACGCTGGCGTCGCTCGATCGCTCCAAGAACATCGCCAAGAACTTGAACGCGACGGTGATCATTCAGCACGACGCGCGGGATATCGGGAAGCTCCCGGCTTTCCCTGCTTCGGCGAAGTGAGTTCTTACTCTTCCTCGTTCACATACTCGCGAGCACCGGTGCGGGGGTCTTCGAACACCCGCATCAGCTTGCCCGTGCTGGGGTCGCGAAACACCTCGTTCGTCGCGCGCAGGCCGGACACGGACGTCTTCCCGTGGTAGCGCTTGTCGTAAATGACGTAAAGCGCGATGCACACCACGGCGGCGGGAATGGCGAGTAGGAAAGACATCAGTCGACCGGCGGCGGATCCAAGACGACCGCAGTGCCATACGCGACGACTTCCGACATCGTCTGCCCCATCTCGGACGAATCGAACCGCATCATCACCACCGCGTTGGCACCCATGAGCCGAGCGTTCTCGATCATGCGATCGATCGCATGACGACGGGTGTCCTCGACGAGCCGCGTGTATTCGATGATCTCACCACCGGCCAGTGAGCGGAAGCCGGCCATGACATTGCCGACGAGGCTCCGGCTGCGCACGACCACTCCGAATACCTGACCGATGATCCGTTTGACCTGATGGCCTTCCGCGCGTTCTGTCGTTGTTACGAGCATCGTGCCCTGTCAGTGCGAGACATGGGCTCGGAATGTGGCACACGCCGGTGGTTCGCGGGAGGGGCCAGGTAGCACACACCGGGGCGAGCGGCCGGACAGCCGCTCGCCCCACAGGTTCGTTAGGCTTTCGCGAGGTAGCCCGGCAGACGCTTTTGCAGCTGCCCCTGCCAACCCTTGCTGTTGCCCGTGAACGACGGCCCACGTCGCTCGGCCGGCAGTTTGTCGAAGCCCGATTCCACCACCCGCAGCACTGTGCCGCCGTTAGGCGCATCCTCGAGCGTGAAGGTCACGAGCGTCCGCGGCTCCGTCGAGTAATCGACCTTCGGATCGAGCGCGTTGGGATGCCAGCGCCACGCGAAGCGACGCTCGGTCACCATCTCCTCGATGACAATGTCGAACGCGACGTGCTCGTATCCAGGAATTGTGATGTGGCCGGTCACGTGCGCGCCTGGGGTGATCGTTGCGCCGACGATGTTCGCGCCAAACCACGCACCAAGCTCCTCGGCGTTGGTGAGGGCGCGCCAGACGCGGGCCCGCGGCGATGGCAGTAGAACCTGCTCCTCGATCTGGTCGCTGGTCATTGGAAGGCTCATGGTCGTCATGTGGTACACTCCGGACAAGGGTCAGCGATCGCTGGCCAGGTGGCGTTGAAGCGCGGCGAGCTTGCCGCGCCAGAATCTCCGGTAGGGCGCGAGCCACGCGTCGACGTCGGCGAGCGGCTCGGGACACAACCGGTAGACGCGTCGTTGCGCGTCGATGCGTGCCTCGACGAGTCCCGCGTCACGGAGCACGCGCAAGTGCTTCGATACGGCGGGCTGGCTCATGTCCAGCGCGTCGACCAGCTCGCCGACGGTGAGCTCCTGCGCGCGGAGCAGGTCGAGCACGCGGCGGCGGCTTGGTTCGGCGAGGATCTCGAAGATGGCGGTGGTCACGGCTGTAATATGCCTCGTCGAGTATATGCCTGTCAAGGCATATAATGGCGATCATTTGCGCCCAGCCGTTGCGAGCGGCACCATTCCTTCATGACAACCCCTTCGATGCACATTGCCCTCGCCCTCCTCGGCCTCACCGTCTCAGCGGCAACGGTCGTCGACGCCCAGCGCTACACGGACGCGAGTGGGCACGTGCGCATTGCCCTGGTGAAGCAGCCCTTTCTGCCTAACGGCATATCGGTGGGGCCGACGACGATGGCAGGCGGCGGCGTTCAAGCGCTGCTCACGAAGGCCGGTGTCACCGTGAAGGTCGAGGAGATCAGGCTCACCGCCCAGGAGGACACGGAGTACGGCGGTTGGAAGCGGCTCAGCATGGCACTCGGCCATTTCGCCGACGTTGTCGCGCAGAACGAGCGCGAAGGCTGGTTCACCGTTGGTCTCGAGGCCACCTGTCCCTCGATGCCGGGACTCGTCGGGGGTCTCCAGCACTCCGGTCCAACGGGCCAACCGATCAAGATCGGCATGCTGTGGCTCGACGCGCACCCCGACTTCAACACACCGGAGACGACGCGCAGTGGAAACCTCGGCGGCATGCCGGTCGCCGTTGCGACGGGACGCGCGCTCCAGCGCATGCGCGTCGAGGCGAAGTTGGACCCGGCTTTAGAGGATCGGAACGTCGTGATGGGCGGCGTGCGCCTCACGGATCCTCTCGAGCAACAACTGCTCGACGAGTCGGGGATCGCTCAGGTGAGTGTTGACGATTTGCGGAACATGTCTCCCGCGGTGTTCGCGCAGCTCGACCGCTTGAGCAAGCAGGTCGACAAGATCTACGTGCACATCGACATGGACGTGCTCGACCCGCGCGAGGTGATGGGGCACGTGAACAAGGTACCTAACGGTCCATCGAGCGAGCAACTTGCTCGATTATTCGAGCAGATCTTCGCGCGTTATCCGAAAGCGTCCGCGATCGGCTTTGCGACCATTCCGGCGGTGGACTCGGGCGGACTCTCGCTCGCAGCCGTCAACAGGATGATGGAGGGCGCCGCACGGGGGCTCATGAAGCGTGAGTCCCGGCGCTCAGGATGACACCGAGGAATCAGCACACGACTGGAAGAAATCGACATAGGATTTCACCGCGCCGTCCATCCCCGCGACCTTTGGATTCGACGACTCGATGATCCAGTACTCGTCAGGCGCGTGCGCGCCGTCGCCGTGGCCCATGCCGAACTGGCCGGCGGGCAGTTTCAGCGGTGCACCGGTAAATGTCACGCCCGGCCAGGAACCGGCGAGTCGCGGCCAGAGCACTGGGTCAACGCTCGACTTGCGGAACGCCGCAATTGTTGCGGCAACCAGCTTTGAATCGGGCGATGTCTCTGTTGGGTCGTAGCCGCCGCTCATGTTGACCTCGATGTCGCCGAAGCCGTGCTTCGCGAGGTGTTGCTTCAGCAGCTCGAGTGTTCCCTTCGCCGTCATGTCGGGAACGAGACGCATGTCGATCTTCGCGACCGCTCGATGCGGCAGGATCGTCTTTCCACCGGCGCCGGTGTAGCCGCCCACCAAGCCTTCGATATTGATCGTCGGCTGCGAGACGAGCCTAACGAGCGAGTCATGCCACGACTCGTCCTTGTACCAATGCTCGACGCCCAAGGCCCGTTTCGTTGCTGCTTCGTTGCGTTTCGGGATCGCATTCTCGAGGATCTGTCTCTCCGTGGCGGTCAAGGGTCGTACCTTGTCGAAGAAGCCCTCGACTGCGGGAGTATGACCGTCGGCCTTGACGAGCGTGTTGAGCGCTTGCACAAGATGCCACGTCGGGCTGTCGAGCTGCGCTTCGAGACTCGAGTGCACGTCGTGCTTCGGCCCGCGTCCCCACTTTTCGCCGCTCGACACGAGCTCCAGCTCGACGACGCCCTTTGCGCCAAGGTTGATCTGTACCGATCCGTCGAGATCCTGGCTGCCGAACGGAATGATGATGCCGAGGCACTTGTGCAGCGCGGCCTCGACCTCCGGCTTGAAGACGATCTGTGAGAAGTTCGGCGAGCCGATTTCCTCCTCGCCCTCGCACACGAAGACGATGTTTACAGGCGGCTTCTTGCCCGCTGCTTTGTACGCGTGCAGCGCAGCGAGAAACGCTGTCTGTGGTCCCTTGGTGTTTGTCGCGCCGCGTCCGACGATCACCTTGCCGAGTCCGGGCTTGTCGACGAGCCGTGCCTCGAGCGGTGGCGACGACCATTCGGAGGGGTCGAACTGTTTGACGTCGTACATGAAGTAGACGGCGAGCGAGGTCTTCGCACCGGCGTCCAGCGTCGCGAAGACGCCGGGCTTGCCCGAGGTCGGCACGACTTCGACGCGATCAAATCCCGCGTCGCGCGCGAGCTGCGCCATGTACTCCGCGCCCTGGGGATATCCGCGGTTCTCGGCGGCGATCGAGGGCAGCGCGATCCAGTCCTGCAGCATCTTCACGGTTTGGTCGTGCTGGAGGGCGATCTGCGCGATGACGTCGTCAGGCGGCACACGGAACGGGGCGACGGAAGGCTTCCAGCCGACCGCGAGTGCCGCTGCGGTCGTCACGGCTCCCTGAACGAAGGTGCGTCGATCGATGCCGCTGAGTTCATTCGCATCCATGAGCGTTCTCCGTCGAGGGAAGATGTTCATTAGTAGTGCGACGTGAGTATGTCCCGCTTTCCGTCAGGTGGCAAACCTTCTTCGAAGGCGAGGGAACAGGCCGCAGTCGCGCAATGCCTCGGCAAAGAGGCCGTCGACATTTCCAGCGACAGGGAGCACCAGCCCTGGCACGATCGCATCGAGGAGATGACGAAGCGACACGCGGCCAGGTAGCGGCGGCGCGCGTCCCGCAAAAGAGTGAACCGTTCCACCTGCGGAGGCGACCGTTCCAACTTCGAAGGCGACCGCTCCAACTCTCGAGGCGACGCGACCAAATCGTGAGGCGCCCGCGAGCAAACGGTAGGCGACGCGACCAAATCGTGAGGCGCCCGCGAGCAAACGGTAGGCGACGCGACCAAATCGTGAGGCGCCCGCGAGCAAACGGTAGGCGACGCAAGCATTTCGCGAGGCGACCGGCGCAATATCGAAGGAGACGCGGGCTCCTGACGAGTGAACCGCGGCTATGTCTGACACGACCGCGGTTATGTATGACACGACCGCGGCGATGCATGACACGACCGTGACAAGGTTGCAGTCACGCTGAATAAAATGGCAGGCGACGATCGCCATTCATGACGGAACCGTGGCTTGACACGACACGACCGCGACCATGCATGACACGACCGCGGCTTTTCACGACACGACCGTGTCGTCACATGACACGACGCGATTATCGCGCTACGCGCCGAGCGAGTACCGGACTTGAACGTCGGCGGTCGCGACCGCGACCGTGCCATAGAGCGGTCAGCGCCGCTTGAACGACTCGACGAGTGTCGCGGCGTTTGCACCGTCGGTGCCCCACAGTGTGAAATCGAGCGCAACACCGTTCAGCGTCGTGACGTCGGTGCGTGTCTGCTTAGCGCGATCCGACCAGCCGTGGATCTTCACGGCGACACGGTCGAGCGGTCTGTTCTCTGTTTTCGCGATCACGTGAATGAGCTCGACGCCGCATGCCGCGACGGCGGACAGGAAAACCTCGACGGGCGTGACTTCTTCGCCAGGACAGCCGTTCTGCACCGGGCCGTCGATGATGAAGTGGTGATCGCGCACGTTGCACAGGACCCGGCCAAAAACATCCGTTGACTTCGCGGTGACGTCGTACTCGCGGAGAGAAGAAGAGGCAGTCATGTCTTGCGTACAGTTAGGAAAGCTGGTAAGTCGCGGCGTACGTCTTGGACGACGAACCCTGAGACACGGCCGTTCTCACGGCACCGGTCGCACGTTCCACCTCGTCCACGTTGTTGTAAAGATAAAAGCTCAGGCGACAACCCGCGGGAGGCTCGAGGGCGAGCGCGTGGTGCGCCAGCGTCGCGCAGTGGCACCCGGCGCGCGATTCGACCCCGGCCATATTGAGCGCCTCGGCGAGCTCCATCGGATTCCAGCCGCTGACATTAAAGGATACTAACGGCGTCCGCCGGAGCGCGGTGCGCGGGCCGTAGATCGTGAGCTCTGGCACTTGCTGGACGCGGTCGCAGGCGCGCTGCGTGAGTTGCCGCGTGTATCCGCAAATGCGATCCATGGCCGAACGACGGCCGCGCGGTCGGGTATAGCGACAGGAGAGGAGTTTTATGGACACCGCGCCGCCGATATCCTTGTACTTGTGAGGCGCCAGGCGGCTCACTGTCGCCATAGCCACTCGAGAGCCTCTGGCAACGTTTGCTGCCTCACCGCCCGGTCGACGTGCACTGCATTGCGCGCGAAGATGAATTGATAGTGGTAGCCTTTGGCGGCGAGCGCCGCCGCCAGTCGCTCGTTGGCGACTACCCAGTCATGCATCTCGTCGCGCATGGGATTGGGATTGAGCAGGTCCTTATCACCGACCATCATCCAGATCCGGATCGGCTTTGCGGGGCTGTGTGGAATCAGATGCTCGTGGTACTCCCACGCTCCGTGCGGCGTCTCGGGATGCGCTGGCCACTGCTGGTTGATGGCGGTAAGCGAGTAGGCGAGCACGCGATGATAGAGATCGGGGCGATACCAGGCCATGCTGAGCGCCGCAGCGCCGCCGGAGCTGTTTCCCATCGTCGCGCGCTCGTTCGGGTCCTTCGAGAGCGAGACGCCATATTGCCGTTCAACGAGCGGTAAGACTTCGGTTTCGACAAACTCGGCGTAGCGCCCGGACATCGTGTCGTACTCCAGTCCGCGCTCGCTCCCTTGCGCGTCACCGCCGCCGTTGGCGATCGAGATTGCGATCATGACGGGAACGCGCTTCGCCGCAATGAGATTGTCGAGCGCGACAAAGAGCAGGGAGTCGGGTCCGTCGGCGCCGACGATGAAAGGCGCCACCGCGCCGCGAACGTATTGCGCCGGGACGTAGACGGCGACGCGACGCGTGTACGGCGCCGGGTGGCTCGTCGTCACGATGAGCTTTGCCGGATCGGCGGGATCAGGTACGCCGAAAGTTCCGGAGTCGCGCTTGATTCCGGGATAAATCCGGCTATCGGCGGAGCTCATCGCGAAGGTGTAGACCGTGCCGTGTGGCACATCGCTGCGGATTGTCATCTCGGGCGCTGGCATGTGTGTCGGCCCGATGATGAAGTTTCCGTCCACGTTAGGCGAAGGCACCACGCCGTTTGGGAGCTCCGTCGCCGCGACGAATCCCGGTGTGTCGGGATCGCGAGCAGGCGGCGTGGCCCGTTGAGCTGTGGCGCGTGCCATCGCGGCGCCCAGACCGACGAGCGCCGTCAAAATTGTGCGAACGAGCATAGGCGATTGGCGACGAGCGCGCGATTCAGGTGAAGGTGATCGGGCGCCCGTGCTCCAGCCCAACCTCGCAGAGGTCGATCAGCGCCTCGAACAGGTTCGTCCCGTTGACGTCGTGGAAGCAATCGTAGGGACGTCGCGTCCTCTCGATACTCATCCATCGCGTCGTCGTCGTCGGCCGCCCGCGAACTGAACACGCACAAGTAGAGTCCCATCGGTCACCTGGCGATCACTGACCGACGACACGAACCAGCACGCGCCGATTCTCGCCGTTGCCGAGCGCCAGCGAGTGCACCGCACCCGTGCCTTCGTCCGCCCGTTCGAACATCCATTCGCCGCCGCCCTCGAGGCCGACGAATTTGTCGCCGCCTAACGCCGCGATCGGGAGTGCGCGGCGCGCGAGCGAGTTGTAGACCATGAGCGTCTTACCGTCGGGCGCGACACTCACGTCGAAACGCGCCGTATCGCGGCCAAAGGCACCGACGTAATGCCCAACATAGCCGCTGAGCTCCGACGCGGACTTTGCCACAATGGTTCGCGGTATGCGCGGCGGCGTGCCGAAGCCATACTCCTCCGCGAATGCGCGCTCGATCTCGCCCATCAATCCGCCCGTGACTCCGTTCATCATGATGACGAGGCCACGCCCGCTGGCGGGTCGCATGAAGAGGTCCGCGACGAAGCCTTCGTCGCGGCCGCCGTGCGAGAACGACAAGGAATCACCATCGCCGCCGACGGCGACGCCGAGGCCCCAAAAGCCATTGCCGTAGGGCGGCTGTTGGTGCATTTGCTTCGAGACCATCTGAAGCGCCATCGCTTTCGAGAGTACGC
>DATEGN010000590.1:0-4759 GCA_035280125.1 Gemmatimonadaceae bacterium
CGACCTCTTTCTCAAACAGGGGATCCGTGGCGTCGGCGTCGAAGCGATCGCGGAGGCAGCGGGCACGAACAAAATGACGCTGTATCGCCACTTCGCCTCGAAGGACGAGCTCATCGCGGAGTGGGCGCGCGGCATTGTCGCAAAGAAGGAAGCGCTTTGGGACGAGCTGGAAGCGAAGTATCCGGACAATCCCCAACAGCAGCTGATCGAATGGAGTGAACACGTCGCGGCAAAGCTCGCCGAGATGGAACGACGCGGCTCCATGCTCGCCAACGCGCTCGCCGAGCTGCCGGAGAAGGATCATCCGGCGCGTCGTGTGATTCAGGCGCACAAGCTCCGCGAGCTCAAACATGTTCAGCAGCTGTGCAAGGAGGCGGGCTTCCAGGATCCCGATCTCGCGGCGAATCTCTTCTATCTGCTCCTCGAGGGCGCACAAGGCTGCGTGCAGTGCACTGGTATGAAGCGAGTCGGCGAAGATTTGGTGCGGCTCGTCAACCGGATGATCGACACCAGCCGGCAGACACGTCGTCAGTAAAACTCGCTCCCCCTTCCGCCGACGACGATGGCGACAGCACAGCGCGCGCCGGAGTCCGCGCCTGCAATGCGCGTGTCCACGCTCGAGCTCTTCTTTGATCTCGTCTTCGTTTTCACGATCACCCAGGTCACGCACCTGGTGACGGACGCCCACGGCCTCACAGATCTTGTGCGCGCCTTCCTCGTGCTCGCGGTGACGTGGTGGATGTACGACGGTTACGCGTGGCTCACCAACAACGTCGGCACCGAGCGGACGACGCCGCGGCTATTCCTGTTGTTAGGCATGGCGGGCTTCCTCATCATGGCCCTCGCGACACCGCGCGTCGCCGACCGTGACGGACTCGCGTTCGGCGTCGCGTATCTCGCCATCGTCCTCGTACACGCGGGACTCTTCCTGCACGCGCCGAATTCATCGGCGCGAGCGATGTATCGCGTGGCCCCGTTCAATGTCGGCGGTGCGCTGCTCATCATCGCCGCCGGCGTTGCGCCGGCGAGCTGGAACCTGGCGCTGTGGGTCGCCGCGCTGCTGACATTGCTCACCGCAATCGTTATGCGCGGCGATCGTGGATTCCAACTCCGCGCCGATCATTTCGCCGAGCGGCACGGCGCGATCATCCTCATTGCGCTGGGCGAATCCGTAGCGGGCCTCGGCGTTAGCGCCGGCGACGTTGCCGTGCGCCTGCCACTCGTTCGCGCGGCGTTGCTCGGCCTCGCGCTCGCCGCGGCCCTCTGGTGGAGCTACTTCGGCCGCGACGATACGCTCGGTGAGCACGCGCTCACCCACGTCGACCCAACCGAGCGCGCGCGACTCGGCCTGCAGGCATACTGGTTCGCGCATCTGCTGATGATCGCTGGCATCGTCGTCGCCGCATCTGGACTCGAGGGTGTCATCGCGAATGCCGTTAGGCCCGTGCCGAGCGTCGTCGCGTGGCACTTGGCGGTGGGTGTCGCCGTGTACCTCGCGGGCGAGGTGCTGTTTCGAAGAGCAATGGGGCTGGGGCCTCTCGGAGGACGACTCGTGGCGGCAGCGCTGGCCCTCGCCACGGCACCGGTCGGACTGGCGATAGGATACGTCCCGCAATTGACGTTGCTCGTCCTGCTGCTCATTGGAATGCTGAGTCTCGAACGAATGCGGATCGGCTCTGAGGCTGCGACCGCTCATTAGGAGCCGCGCGACTACTTGGACGCGGTATCCCGCGCCTTCCGCGCGCGCTGCAACGTCACGAACTCGTTGAGCAACCGGAAGCCCTCCCGACCGGTCAAATCCTGATACAAGGTGTCTGGACGCCCCCCTTTCCGCTTGACGATGAGGAGTCCGCCCTTCGCATTACCGCGCTTGAGCGGTTGGAGGTTGACGTCGCTCTCCTGGACAGATCGCCTAACGGTCCCCTTGGGTGAGCGGCGGATGATCGACGAGTCGGTAATCAGCAACGCATCGGTGAACGTGTGATTGGCCTGAATGAAGACGAGCCCCACACGTTCGTTCGCTCCCACGCTCCCCGTCTCTCGCGCCAACCGCACGATCGAATCCGGCACCGCAGCGCCTGACGCGATCAATGCGGGATCGGCACCCTCGCCGCCGCTGATCAACAAGGCCATGAACTGCATCGCGACGCGCACGGCGACAAAGATCACCAGGCCCCCGCTCGCCGCGCCGATCGCGATGTAGATTGCGCGGCGCTTCCAGCGACGACGGCGAACCTGTGATGGCGTCAGCAACCCGTCGGGCGTGCTCGCTGCCGTCAAATCTTCCACGAGCTCGGCAGCCGTTGGTCGGCCGGGCGGGTCCTTGGCCAACATGCGCTCCACGAGCCTCACGAGCGCCACTGGCGTCTCGGGCTCGGGCTCCGACAGCTTGGGGATCGGCGCCGAGATGTGCTTCGCGATCACTTCCGTCGCGTTGCGTCCCGGGAAGGGGCATGTGCCCGTGAGCATCTCATAAAGCACGACGCCTAACGCGTACACATCCGAGCGTCCATCGACTTGCTCGCCGAGTGACTGCTCCGGGCTCATGTAATGCGGAGTACCCGTCGTCGACCCGAGGAGCTCACGCGTTGGTCGCGACGTAACGAGCGCGATGCCGAAGTCGGTAACGGTCGCATTGCCGTTGGCATCGAGAAGGATGTTCGTGGGTTTGATGTCTCGGTGCACGACGCCAACGGCATGCGCCGCGGCTAGCGCGCTCGCGCATTGGAGCGCGATCCGCGCCGCCTCCGCGGGTGGGAGCTTTCCCTCAGCGATCCGCTGCTCGAGCGAGTGACCGGGGAGGAGCCGCATCACGAGGTACAGCAGTCCTCCCTTCGCGTCCGCCGAATACAGCGGCACGATGTGTGGATGCTCGGCCGCCGCAATCGTCCGCGCTTCGTGCAGGAACTGCTCCTCGAGCGCGGTATCGACAGCGAGCGACGGATCCAGCACTTTGATGGCGACGTCGCGCTCGAGGAAGGGATCGTGTGCACGGAACACGGCGGCGAACCCTCCCTGTCCCAGGAGGTCACCGAGTTGGAGCTGATCTCCCAGCGCCGCTTGGAGCTTGGGCCGCAACGTTTCGACGTCGATGCTCATCGATGTTCGAGTGGACAGTCACGCACGGTGTAGGTTACCGTCGAACGGCCACGGCGCCAGATCGAGGTCGCTAACGAGATGGGTACAACCACGCCATTTGTGCTCCTGATTCTTGTAGCGCTCACCGCCTGCAATCAACCGGCGGCGAGCGAGCGCGCGCCCATTCTTCTCTTCACTGGAAAGGGCACGTCGCCAGGCGATGTCGACGCGGTCGAACGAATCCTCGACGACAACCATCTCGCGTACGCCACGGCGACGTCTCCGCAGTTGAACCAAATGACAACGTCGCAGCTCATGGCCTACCGCATGGTGATCGTTCCGGGCGGAAATTTCATCGACATGAGCGCCAGCCTTACGCCACGCACGACGGCGATGATTCACGACGCCGTGCAAGCGGGCGTGAACTATCTCGGCATCTGCGCGGGAGCGTTCCTCGCCGGCGACGGACGCGGCTATTACAACAGTTTTAATCTTGCCTCAGGGGCGCAGTTCGGCTTTTACTCCGCCGAGAACCGCGGGATACGGAAGGCGGCGGTCCCAGTAAGCGGAGTGAACGCGACGCCGATCGAGCATTACTGGGAGGATGGTCCCGAGCTGACGGGATGGGGAGCGATTGTTGGGAAGTATCCCGACGGAACGCCGGCTGTCGTCGAAGGGACATCAGGCAAGGGGTGGGTGATCCTCGCCGGCGTTCATCCGGAGGCACCCGAGGCGTGGCGACGCGGATTGACCTTCGCGAAGCCAGCGAGCGTCGCGAATGCGTATGCCGAAGTGCTCGTCCAGGCGACGTTGAACCGAACGTCGCTACCACATTACTGAGCTGGCCCCACTCATCATGGCTTATTCGAAGTCACTCGCGGCGAAGTACCTACCGTCGGGTATCGGAGCCCAGGCCTACTTTGCCCAATTCGGCATCGATTTCGAAGCGGTCAAGCGAGATGCCGCTCGGCGCCATGAAGCAGGGCCGGAGACCAAGCCGTAAATGCATCCCGCTGAAGAGCTCTGGTCGCGGCATCATCCGCCTGCCGGCTATCCGCCTGGTGTTCTCGCGGTCCGCAAACCAATCCCGGGCATCGCGTTCTTTCCCGGCGGATTCGGATTGTGGCGGCCGGATACGGCTCAGCCACTTCCCGACATGCCAGTCGGCGGAATCATGATTCTCGGCCATGACTTCCACTCCGAGCGTGGCTACGAGGAATCGTTAGCACGAGGCCGCGAAGCCGAGTCGCAACCGACTTGGCGTCAGCTTCGAAAGTTGTTCGACGTCGTCGGAATCGAGCCCGCTCGCTGCTTCTTTAGCAATATCTATATGGGTCTCAGAGCAGGCGCGAACACAACTGGCCCGTTTCCAGGCAGGACCGACTCGGCATTCGTTGAGCATTGCCGCCGATTCCTCGTTCAGCAACTCATCGTTCAAAGGCCATCACTCATCCTCGCTTTGGGCATTCACGTTCCTCCGTTTCTTGGCGAGTTGTCGCCCGACTTGGCGGTTTGGACGCGCGGCAAGGGTCTCAAATACCTCGATCGTGTTGGCCCGATGCGAGCGAGCGTTCGTTTTGAGCTCGAGCCGACCCTAACGGCCACCGTTCTTGCTTTGACCCATCCGAGCCTGCGCGATGCCAGCGTCCGGCATCGTTCCTACGGCACCGCCGTGGGCAAC
>DATEGN010000591.1:0-8256 GCA_035280125.1 Gemmatimonadaceae bacterium
CCGCTGGCGGTCTTCGGTGAAATGTTGAAGCGCCGTTTCGAGATCCATCTGCAGGAGGAAATCGTCCGCGTCCTGCTCGCCGGGCAGATACGGCCGAATGACTGGTGCGGGATCGCTGAGCATGAAATCAAGACGATCGAAGAAGAGCGCATGCACGTGCGCGAGATGACACGCGTGTTCATGCGCGGACCATCGCCGCGGCGCTGGGCGGCGTTTGAGGATGTGTGACGGCACTTCGCGCACGAGCGGTATGACAATCTCTGGCGCGCGACGCAGTGCATCGATGACAGCGGGGCTGCTATCCATCGCTCAAAGGCAAATCGCGGGCGGATTGACTCCAAACTCTTGTGTCGTGAGCAGCACTCGCGTGCCCGGACTGGAGGCGCCGGAGCGCCACAACTCGAGCCAGAGCGATTGACTGGCGAACGAGTCGTAGAGTGCATTACGCACTTGGGCATTCTTGAGCCACTGCAGCACGAGCCACGTGGGCCGATCGAACTGTCCCGTTGGCTGGTCGAAGCGACTGCCTAACGTATCGACGAAAACCTGGCCCGAGGCGCTGAGCAAGCGAACGCGCGGATCAGGCTCCGAGTCGGGGGCCGCGCGAGTCCAACTCTGCTCGATTGCGACTTCACTCAATTCGCCTTGGAGATCCGGGTCGTGCTGAATGAACACCACACTGATCGTGCGTCCAGCATTGATACCGGTATCAGGGAGGACAACGCTGGAGGTAGCGTGCTGATTGCGGCCACATGGCGCGCCATCGCCGCTGCCGACGATTGGACTGGAACAAGCGGCGATGCCGACGAGGAACGCGAATGGTGCCGAGTACATTCGAATGAGGCAGAGGCAGATTCGCTGCCGAGGTCTGACCGAAATGCTCAGCATAGGCCGCTCAATACGGGAGCTCGTGGGGTTGTTTGCCAACATAATCCGGCGGCGGGTCCTCAGCGAACTGCACCGCGTCGATGGTGGACCGACCCTCACGAAGGGCTTTGGCCAGCCGATGTCGACCGTCCATCACGCTGCCATCCGCCGCCAGGATGATCGGGTATCCGAGGTCCGCCGCGTCAATCAACACCAGATGAGTGACCAGTGCGCGCCAGGTAGTTGTCTCGTCGTCGCCGGACACCGGACAATCCAATTCACGGATTTCGGATAGCGGCATCGATTGAACGGGAAGGTCGCGTGCATTGAGCACGAGCCGGTCGACATCCCAGGCGAGGAGACCTTGCGGTGAAGCGCGAAAAAAGTATTGCTTGCGCACTCTATAGTCGATGCTCGAGTCATCGCGGCATTCGTTGCCAACTATGTGAAGCACTCGCCAGGCGGAACATCCGCAAGTCGAATGAACGGCTTCTTGACGCGAAGTCGCCACTGCGGAATTGAGTTGTAGCGAGAATCAGGATAGTCGGCGGGCGCCGATTTAGGACAAACTTTCACAATTCGATCCGGGCCCTCGCGCACGTTGAGGCGATTGCGTTGGACCTGCATCAACTCGTCAAGCTTGGCGTCTGTTCGCGCTTCATCGTTGTTGTTGAGTCGACCAAAGTGATCACGCAACTCGTCTTCGCGCTGTACGTACTCACCGATTGTCGGGTCGAAGTGCCAGCCGCCAGAATACATGGTCCGATCCTTCCAGTCGAATTCGGCAGAGATGACGGGCGCGTCGAGGGCAAAGACGTAAAACCCGTTCCTCAAGGAGCCAGAACTGAATCCAAGCGCGTCTTCGAGTTCGCGAGAATCCTTTCC
This sequence comes from Gemmatimonadaceae bacterium, assembly GCA_035280125.1. Taxonomy (GTDB): domain Bacteria; phylum Gemmatimonadota; class Gemmatimonadetes; order Gemmatimonadales; family Gemmatimonadaceae; genus AG2. The sequence continues at coordinate 1,753 of DATEGN010000591.1, forward strand.
GACAATAGAACGCATGGTAGTGACGTAGCCACTCAAGTTCTCGAAGACGCCGAGTTGTCTGTCGCGTGTCATCATAATCTCCGCCTACTCGGACTGGAGCGCATTCGCCGGATTGAGACGCGCCGCACGAGACGCCGGAATCGTGGTTGCCAAAACCGTGATCGCGGTGATGAGCAAAGTCGCAATTGCCAGAATGACCGGATCCGACGCCCGGATCGCATACACGCGACTGGAGATGACCTGGCCAGAGAAATACGCCAGCCCGATACCGATCGCGGCACCGATGAGACCGAGCGTCGCGCCCTGTCGCATCACCAGCAAGAACACGGACCGTGGTGACGCGCCGAGCGCGAGACGTGTCGCCATTTCTTCGCGGCGCAGCGAGCCGGCGTACGATACCACGCCGTAAATACCCACCGCCGCGAGCACGATCGCAATGCCTCCGAAGGTGATCATCAACGCCATCCCCAGCTCCTGCCGTCGGAGTGTGCCGCCGACGAGGTCCGACGCCAACTCGAAGTCGAGCGCCATCGTCGGGTTGATCTTTCGCACTTCGGCGCGGATCGCTCGCTCGACGGCACTCGGATCCGACTGCGACATCGACACGACGGCGGTCGCACGCCGCAGTGGGAATTGCGTCATTGGCTGGTAATACGCAGGCTCCGCGGCGTCGGCAAGCGACTTCTGCCTAACGTCGCCGATCACGCCGACGATCGTCACCTCGTTCTTCGGATCGGGCAACGGATATCCAGCACCGAATTGCACGCCGATCGGGTCACGTCCCTTGAGATACTTGTCGACGAAGGCGCGGTTGACGATCGCGACCGGGATCGTGGTCGCGAGGTCGCCTGTTCCGAAATCGCGACCCTTGATGATGGGAGTACCCATCGCGGCAAAGAGTCCCGGGCTCGCGAAGCGTGAGCGCGTGACCGGCGCGTTCGGTGCGTCGAACGGCTCGCCATGAAACTCCACGATGAGCGAGCCCTCGAGCGTACCGCGCATCGGGTACGCCGAGACCAGTCCGGCGTCCTTTACGCCGTGGACACTGCGCACGGTCGTCAGGAGATCAAGCTGTGCCTGGCGCACGATATCAGGCGTTCGGTATTGTGGCCCGAAGAAGGTGACGTCGAAGAGCAGCCGCTTGTCCGTCGCGAAGCCGGCGTCGGTGTTGCGGAGGCTTGCGAATCCGCGAACCAGCCAGCCCGCGCCAGCCACCAACATGATCGCCAGCGCGACTTCGGCGACCGTCATCGTCATGAGCCAGCGCGTCGTGCCTCGGCCCGCGCTCGACGAGCGCGAGCTGTCGTTCATGAGCGTCTTTACATCGCTCCGCAGCAGACGAATCGCTGGAGCTAGCCCAATAATTGCGCCGGTGAGGACGAGCACGGCAAGAGAGAAGACCAGAACGCGCGCGTCGAACGAGACCGCGTCGAGGCGCGGCAACTTCGACGCGCCGATGGCGAGCAGTGCGCGAAGACCGAGCGCTCCGATCGCGATGCCGACGATGGTGCCAACGACGGCGAGCACCATCGATTCCGTGAGGAGCTGTCTGACGAGTCGACCCCAACCAGCGCCTAACGCCGCGCGCACGGCCATCTCGCGTGCCCTCGCCGCGCCGCGCGCGAGCAGCAGGTTGGCGACGTTCACACAGGCGAGCAGCAGCAGCAGGCCGGTCGCCGACATGACGATGATGAGGATCGGACCAAGATCGCCGACGATCGACGCAACGAGCGGCCGCGAGACATACACTCGGCCCTTGTCCGACGCCGGAAAATCATTGGCGAGACCACTCATGACCGTCGTCATCTCGCCTTTCGCGCGCTCGATCGCCGTGCCATGTCGCAGGCGCATGAAGCCTTCCTGTCCATGGTTGACGTCACTCGGGCCAGACGTATTACGATTCGCCAGCCAGATGTCGGCGCCGTGGGGGATGTCGAAGTCGCGCGGGGCGACGCCCGAGACGGTCGAGTTGAATTCGGCGAAGTGAATCGGCTTTCCAATCACCGCGGGATCGCCGTTGTAGAACTCTCTCCACATCCGAGCCGAAATCACGACGGCTGGTGGCGGTCCGGGCTGGGGCGGGGCATTCGGTTGTGGAGGCGGCAGTGGCGCGAAGTCCTGGTGAGAAAAGCCGCCCATCGTCATCGGGAGACCGAACACCTCGAAGAAGCCATCGGTTACCGCATAGACTTGCACATTCGACGGCGTGCCGTCGTTAGCGATGAGCGTCAGGGCGAAGGGTGAGAATCCCGCCGCGCGCTCGATGGAGAGCTTCGGATCGTTGAGCCGGTACAGCTCTCCGCCCGACAGGAGACCGGTGGTGACACGGCCATCGGGGAAAGCCGTTCGCAAGCTGTAGAGGTCTTGGGCGTTTGGATACGGCAGCGGCTTGAGAAGAACCGCGCTGAGCGTGGTGAAAATCGCCGTCGTCGCGCCGATTCCCAGGGCGAGCGTGGCGATGGCTGTGAGCGGGAATCCCGGCGAACGGCGAAAGGCGCGGAGCGTAACGCGGACGTCCTGGAGAAGCGTTTCCATTCCTGGACTCCTGATCGCTGCATGAGAGTGGTGTTCAGCTGCCGGCTGACCTGTTGATAGTACTGTCGGGTCGCGAGGGCTGCAACGCGCATCGGTGCCTTGCGCCCCCGAGGCTCCAGTCACATACTGATAGGTAAGTATCTTACTGGAGCGATATGCCACCGAACGCATCGATCGACCTCCTGCGAGGCACCGTCGACGTCCTCATCTTGCGGACGCTCGCTTGGGACGCGATGCACGGTTATGGAATCGCTCAATTCCTGCGGCAGCGCACGAGCGGAACGATCGACATCGAGAGCGCGGCGCTGTACCAGGCGCTGCACCGGCTGGAACAGAAGAAGTGGGTGCGCGGCTGGTGGGGCGTCTCGGAGTCCAACCGGCGCGCGCGATTCTACGAGCTCACGGCGGAAGGACGCCGCCAACTCCGAACGCAGACGAACGACGTCAAGGCGTACGCCACAGCCCTCGTCGCCGTCCTCGACGCGAAATAGGCCGCCATGCCGAAACGTGGAGTGAAGCGTTATCTCAGCCTTCCGCGCTCGTGGCGTCGCGTACAGTCCGACGTGGACGCCGAGATCGCGTTCGAGATCGACATGCGCGCCCGCGATCTCGTGAGCCAGGGCGTCAGCCAAGAGGAAGCACAACGGCGCGCGCTTGCAGAATTTGGCGACGTGGAGGGCACGCGGCGCTACTGTGCGGAGGTGGATGCTCGAATAGAAGCATCCGAGCGCCGAGCGAGCGCGCTCGCTGACCTCAGCGGCGATCTCGCGCACGCCGTGCGCGGCATGCGCCGCAACGCGGCCTTTGCGCTCGTCGTACTGGCGACGCTCGCGTTAGGTATCGGCGTGAACACCACCGTGTTCTCGGTGGTGCGTCGCATCCTCATCGCGCCGCTCCCCTATCGAGATCCGCAGCAGCTCGTTCGCATCTATACCACTCCGTCCGCCAACCGTGACGACGACAAGGTCTCGGCGCTCGAGCTGAGGGAGCTCGCCACTGCCAGTCACGCCCTTTCAAGCGTGACGGCGTTCGGAAGCCTGGGCCTGGCCGTCTACGACGACGGCCAGGCGGCGGTGGGTTGGTCTTCGGCCGTGGTGGGCCCGAACTTCTTCGATTTGTTAGGCGTCAAGGCCGCTCTCGGGCGTGGCGTTACGGAGATCGACGTCGCCGACGGCGCGCGGCCCGTCGTCGTGATCAGCGATTCGCTCTGGCGGAGTGCGTTCGGCGCCGATTCATCGGTACTCGGCAAAGTCGTGACACTGGATAGCCGTGACTACACGGTGGTCGGCGTGATGCCCGCCAATTTCATCTCGCCGACGTTCAGAGCCGATGTGTGGAAACCGCTCAATCTGGATGTCATGCTGCGGAATCCACAGTCGAGCCTCGCGCCCATCTGGCGCGGCATTGCGCGTGTGCGGCCCGGCGTCTCGCCGTCGGCGCTGGCGTCCGAGCTCGGTCTGTTGCACGCGCGCATGTCGGCTGAATATCCCGTGCTTGCCAAAGTGGGCGTCATGCGCGGGGTGCCGTTACGTGACGCGATGGTCGGCCGCGCAGGATCGGTGCTGCTCATTGTGATGGCGGCGGCACTCGTAGTTTTGGTGGCGACGTGCGTCAATGTCGCCGGCCTCTTTCTTTCGCGCGCCGCCGCGCGCCGGCACGAGTTGGCAGTGCGTGCGGCACTCGGCGCCGGTCGTCTGCGGCTCGTGCGACAGTTATTGACCGAGAGTGCGTTGTACGGAGTTGCCGGCGGAGTCGCGGGTGTGCTCGTGGCCTACGCCACGAAAAATGTCTTCGTTCGACTGACGGCGACGATGCTTCCCGCGATGGGCAGCATCCGCATCGACGGACCGGTGCTGGGCTTCGCCGCAATGATCGCCTTGAGCTCCGGTGTTGCGTTTGGAATCCTGCCTGCGTTCGCGGCGACGCGGCTCGATCTCAAGGATTCGCTCGGCGAGTCCGGCGGCCGCAGCGCGTCGAGCGGCCGCAGCCGCGCCAGAAAGGGACGAGTGCTCGTGGCGGCGCAGATGGCGCTGGCAATTGTCCTCATGGTTGGAGCAGGCCTGTTGCTCCGCACCTTCGTCCGGCTGATGGAGACGGATGTGGGGTACTCCACCGATTCAAGAGTTCTGAACTTCGGAATCTGGGGTGCGTCGCGACGCTATCCGGATCGGAACGCGAGAATAGCGGTGCTGCGTGGGCTCATTGCGCGCTTTCAGTTGCTGCCAGGCGTTCAAGCTGCCGGTTATACGCCCGTGGCTGCCTGGCAGGGTGGCTGGATGTCCGTGCCGCTGCACATCAAGGGGCGAACGGAGGACGCGGCGTCAGTGCCGTCCGTGCAGTATGCGACGGCGACGGAGGGCTACTTCGCCGCCGCCGGCATTCCGGTTCTGTATGGACGGGCGTTCAGGGCGGACGATCGCGCCGGTGCCCCGCCGGTCGCTGTCATCAGTGCGAGCGTCGCGCAACGCTTCTGGCCGAATGGAGGAGCGCTTGGCGCGCGTATCCGCGTTGGCACGCGTGCGCAGCCCGACTCGAGCGCGGACGTGCGCGAGATTGTCGGGGTCGTCGGAGACGTTAGGCAGAAGGTGACCGAGGACGTATCACCAACCGTGTACGTTCCCGAGTGGCAGGACTTCGGCGGCGGGGGCGAGCTGGCGGTTCGTGTCGCGTCGGGAGATGCAGCGGCGCTCCTTCCGGCGATCCGGCGTGTGGTGCACGAGGCCGATCCGTTGATTCCCGTTCTCTTTCCGCGCACCGCCCGCGAGGTGCTACACGACTCGATTGCGCAGCAGCAGGTGGCGATGGTGCTGATGGCGACGTTTGCCCTGTTGGCGCTCACGCTCGCGAGTTTGGGCGTGTACGGTGTGACCTCGTACTCGGTCACGGCGCGCACGAGGGAATTCGGCATTCGCTCCGCGCTGGGCGCTCAACGGTCGAGCGTGGTGTTGCTCGTCATGGGACAGGGCCTGACGACGACGCTCGCCGGCATCTTTGCCGGTCTGACTCTCGCGGCGATGATCTCACGCGTCCTTCAAAATCTGCTCGTCGGCGTGTCCTCGCACGATGCGCTGACGTTCATCACGGCTCCAGTACTGCTGACCTGCGTTGCAATCGCCGCATGTCTCTTGCCGGCGCGCGCGGCGACGAGCGTGCAGCCGGTCGAGGCGCTGCGAACGGAATGACCCGAGACGGCTGCGCCTTAGTGCGCGTGCCACACAATGAATGGTGGCCGTTGCTGTTCTCTCGCGAAATAGTCCAGCGCGCGCTGAATCTCGGCGAGAGGCAACGACCATGACGCTGGATACCAATCATGCTGGCCATTGGTCAAACGGTACTCAATCCGCGCTTCGGGATCACCCGTGTACGAGGGATCACGCGAGCTGAATCCGGGATCGCCTTCACCGCGCAGGTACATGAGCCAGCCCCGTTCGCCATTAGTCAGGGCGCACAGTGCCTGTCCGTCGGGCGACTCGAGCCAAATCTCGTCGAACGGTGAGCTCATCGTATCTTACCAACGTTACCTAACGCTCATGTGCTTGCCACTCGCGGAGACTCGGTGACGATCGAGCCGCATTCGCGGTTACGCGTACATGAATACCATACGACTTGCCAGCCTCGCACTGATGATTCTTGCGGTTTCGTGCCGCGACGCCACTGGCCCCGAGCATCAGATCAAACAACTGGACGCGGCGCGCCAACGGTGGCGCGCACAGAATCTCCACACGTACGCATTCACGCTGCAACGCAGTTGCTACTGCCTCAATGTCAATCCCCTCTACGTTGCCGTTTTGAGTGACACGGTCGTGGGCGCCCTCGACCTCGAGACTGGTGAATATGTCGATCGGAAATTGGGCGAGACCGTGGACGGCCTGTTCAGCTTCGTTGAGCATGCGATCGCCAACCGCGCCCACCTGATTCGCGTCGTCTACGACCCCGAGCAAGGGGTCCCGACGGAGATAGACTATGATG
>DATEGN010000592.1:0-3075 GCA_035280125.1 Gemmatimonadaceae bacterium
CACGACCTGTGCGTCGACGTAATCCCCACGCGCGATGCGCATCGCCGCTCGATTGACCTCGACCATCAGCGCGGTGCTCGCGTCCCCGCAGGTGTCGCACAGCGCAAGCGCCTCGCGATACGTGCTCTCGGCGTCGTCCCAGCGTCCGAGGTCGGCGTACGCGAGGCCGATGTCATTCAGTAAGTTCGCAACATAGGTGTCGAGTCCGAGCGTGCGATAGCCGGCGAGGCTCGTCCGATAGTGACGCAGCGCGCGTGGCACGTCGCCGCGCATGCTCGCGATCACGCCGAGGTTCTGTTCGACCATCGCGACCAGGCGAGCGTCGCCGGCGATCTGCGCCATGCGACCTGCCTCCTGATACAGCGCTTCTGCCTCGTCGAGCTGCCCACGCTGCCAATGGCTGATGGCGATGATGTTCTTGGCGTTCGCGATCGCGGCCGAGTCGCCGCGCAGCTCAGCGACGGCGAGAGCCGCATTCACGCAGTCGAGCCCCGCGTCGAGATCGCCGTCGTCGAGGTACAGTCGGCCAACGCGGCGCAAAATCATCGATGCTTCTTCCGCGTCGGCGTCCGATCGCAGGAGGTAGAGCGCGCTCTCGTACCGTCGGCGCGCGAGCTCGCGTTGACCGGCGCGCTCGGCGCGAAGCGCCTCGTCGAGCAACGTGCCGACCGCAGTGGCGTGGCGTCCGCGGGCGACGCGTCGAGTAACGCCCGTCGGACGCATTAGCGCGCGTCCGAGAGACTGTCGCTCGACGCCGAGGCGACGGTGTAACCGGAGAAGTGGCGAATCTCGAGTAGCGCGGTGCGATGCATGACATCCACATGGACCGGCAGGATCTCGATCACGCGCGCGTTGCCAGTGGCATCCACCGGAAGCGAGTCGTCGGCGAAATAACCGGCGAACAGCTGAGGAACGGACAACGGTTCGTTGAGCCGGACGCCGCGCAGGGATTGCGTGAGCTGCAGTGGTACGGCGAAATGCAAACCGTGCGGCTCGAAGCGATAGGCGAGCGATGCGCCCTTGAGCGCGATCACCGTGATGTGCGTTGGAGCGGCAACGGCGCCGGCGGGTACCTGAATCGTTAGGCCCATGGACGAACGCCGAACGAGCGTTCCGAGCGGCCCGACATCGAAGCTGAATGTATCGTTCACGGCGAGTGCAGAGTCCCGGCTCACGGGACGGATCACCGCGCCTTCTGGATTACTGACAACACCGAACGGCGGTGCGCCGTCCACGTGGGGCGAGACAAGCGCTTCCTCGCCGCTGCATGCGACGACGATCGCGGCGGCGATGAAAGTGGCGACACGTGCGGCAGTCGGGCGCATCGACATTATCAGGCTCTCCCTCGGTCAGTTACCGGCTCCCTCGATCGAGCAAACAACGAATGCTCGCTAGGCAATGCCGCGAGCACATCTGGACATAACCATCAGAACCATGCATGGGCCGTGATTCGTATCACGGGTTTCTGGAAGTAACAAAGTTCTCAAAACTGATACTGGACACACTCATGCCGCGGCTTGTTTGACCTCGGGCGACACGCCCGCGGCAGCAGCCACAAACGCCTGGAAACCAGGGACAAGCCGCTCGAATACGGGAAACAACGCCGGATCGAAAGCGCCGCCCGAGTCGTCGCGCATCATGCGTAACGCCTCCGACGGCGCGAATGCCGGCCGATAGGGTCGATCTGTCGTTAGGGCATCGAAGACGTCGGCGAGCGCGAGGACGCGTGCGTGGAGCGGGATCGCTTCGGCCGTTAGGCGATCGGGGTAGCCCCGGCCGTCCCAGCGCTCGTGATGGCTGCGCACCATCGGCAGCACGTCCCATGGAAACTCGACATCCTTGAGCAACTCGACACCAGCGACAGGATGGCTCTCCATCAACGTGCGCTCCTCTGGCGTGAGCTTCCCCGGCTTGTTCAGCACTTCCGTTGGGACATTGATCTTGCCGACATCGTGCAGCAGTGCGCCGATGCGGAACCAGAACAAAGTGCTTGGATCCGGATCGAGCGCGCGCAGAATCGCGCACGCGTAGTCAGCGACGCGCTCACAGTGGCCGAGCGTATACGGATCCTTCGATTCGATCGAGCGCGCCCAGGCGCTGACAATATCGTAGAAGCGCTGTTCGAGATTGCGCATCCGGCGCGCGACATCGGCGAGATCGCGCTGCGCGCGCAGCTTGCTGAACAGACGGTGCGACGTATTCAATGCCTGAAGGGTCTCTCGCTCGCGATGCATCACGGAGAACAGCTCTGCTTGCTCGCGCGCGACTTCGGCGGCAAGGAGCAGATCTTCCCGTCCGTTCGCGGACGCGAACGCGTCATTCAGGTGTCGCTCGGCCGCATCGAGCGCGCTTTGCTCGCGCGCGACGATGCCCAGATTCTTCTGCGCTTCAGACACCGCACGGAGGTCATTGAGCGGCTGCGCGCGTCGGAGCACACGCTCGCAGATCAACTTGGCGTCGACCAATCGCCTTCTCGCGATCAGCGTCTCGGCCCGATTGACTTCGATCATCAGGCTCGTGCGAACGTCGCCGCACGCGGCGCAGAGCGCGAGCGCCTCGAGATACGTGCGTTCGGCGTCCTGCCACTGTCCAAGGCGCGCGTGCGCCATCCCCACGTTGTTGAGAAGATTGCCAACCTGTTCGTCGAGGCCGAGCTCACGATAGCTGGCCAAGCTCGTCTCGTAGTGTCTGATCGCACTCGAGAGGTCCCCTCTCATGTTCGCGATTGTGCCGAGGTTCTGCTCGACCATGGCGGCGAGCTTGACGTCGGCGACCATTCGCGCTTCGGCGCCTGCCTGCATGTAGAGACGTTGCGCGTCATCGAGCCGGCCACGCAGCCAATAGCCGTTCGCGAGTGCGTTGGTCGTCCGGGCGAGTGCGGAGGAGTCGCCGGTCGTCTCGGCCACTGCGCGTGCGACCTCGAGACAATCCTCACCGGCAGAGAAGTCGCCGTCCTCGAAATAGAGGTGTCCGATATTCCTGAAGATCGCTGCGGCATCACTCGCCTGTGTCGGCGAGCGCAGAAGATGGAGTGCGCTCTCGAACCGGCGTCGCGCCAGCTCGCGATGTCCGGAG
>DATEGN010000593.1:0-10803 GCA_035280125.1 Gemmatimonadaceae bacterium
TAGCACCCAGCACCTAGCACCTAGAACCGCCCGCCCCTGGTTAGCCTCGCCAAAGACTGCCACTTTTGGCCGCTTTGCGGGACCGGTGCCACGCCGCATAACGAGAACACGCACGAGGACTCACCACCATGCCGGTTGAACCATCACTGATGCCGACGCGGGCCGAGCAGCAAACTTCGAAGACCGACTCCCCACTGCTCGACGCCAAGGCGCCTCCGGCGCTCGCACCGCTGCACCGACGTCTGGCGCAAATCGACGCGCCGCCGTTCGAGATCGCGCTTCAGGACGGAACGACATACCGAACCGGCGATCCACGCTTCAAGATCACCATCCGCACCGACCGCGGGCTGGCCGCGATCAGATCACTCGACGAGCTCCAGCTCGGCGTCGCCTTCCTCAACAGCGATATCGACGTCGACGGAGATTTTCTCAGCTGCCTCGACCTGCGCGACGCCTTCACCGACCGCCATCCTCTGCACTCGCTCCGGCGGTTTGTCGTGCCGATGCTGCTTGGCCAGCGCAAGAGCGATCTCTCCTGGGTGCCGCGGCACTACGATTTTGGAAACGACTTCTACTTCGCATTTCTCGACAAGCGATACGGCCTCTACTCGCAGGCCTTGTATTTGTCGGAAGACGAGCCGCTCGAGCACGCCGTCGGCAACAAGCTGAATTACATCGTGGACGTCTGCCGCCTCGGGGCGGGGTCGCACGTGCTGGATATCGGCGGCGGTTGGGGCGCCTTCGAGAAGTTCATCGCGCCAAAGGGCATCAACTCGACGATGCTCACCATCTCGCACGAGCAGTACAAGTTTCTCTCCGAGTGGTGCGGTCACCATGGAATGCCGGCGCGCCTCGACGTCGTGTACGAGAGCATCTTCGCGTACAAACCTTCGCATCAGTACGACGCAATCGTTCTACTCGGCGTGATGGAGCATCTCCCCGATTACCCGAAGCTGTTCGCGCAATTCGAGCGGTTGCTGAAGCCCGGTGGGCGAGTCTACATGGACTTCGCGGCGAGCCGTCGGAAGTTCAGCGTCAGCACCTTCACTCATCGCTTCGTTTTTCCCGGGAATCACACGCCCGTGTTCTTGCCAGGCTTGTTCGACGCGGCCGCGGACAGCGAGTTCGAGCCGATCGCCGTACATAACGACCGCCACAGCTACTATCTCACGCTCCAGGCGTGGGCGCGCAATCTCGAGGCAGTACACGATACGGTCGTGCCCGCGGTGAGCGAGGAGATTTATCGGTTGTTCCGTCTCTACCTCTGGGGCGGCGCGCACCAACTCAAGCGAGACGGTTCGCTGGAGAGCTATCGGGTCGTATTCCAGCGCGCGCGCAATCGACCGTCGTCTGAGATCGGGTGCTATCGCCGGCTCTAGAGCCGGGGGGACAGCGGACGGGAAGCGGCGGACGGAAAACCTTGGCTCGTGAGCAGCCGAGCGAGGCTGTCGGCTGTTCGCAGCTCGAGTGAACGGCTCTTCTGACTGACCGCGAGGTCCAGCGCCATACGAAACGACTCTTCCGCCGCCGGCGCGTTCGCTTCATCCAGCTGGAGCAACAGCTCACCCTTCAATCGAAGAATCTCGGGCTCCCAGCAGCGATCGTCGTTCTTTTCGGCGACGGTAATGGCGTCGTCGATCACTCGAAGCCCAGTGGCGCAGTCGCCAATAAAGCCATGAGCGTCCGCTAACATTGCCAGAAAGTGCGGCAGATTGAGCTCGGCACCGGTGCGACGGAACTGATCGATCGACTGTGAAAGCCGCGCAACACTCTCGGCTCCTTCGCCCAGCATGACGCGCGCCCACTCGCGAAACATCAGACCGAGCGCGAGCCACTGAACGTAATCGTGAGTCCGCGCGATCTCGATGGCAGCTTCCGCATGTTCTTTGACCGCGACCGCGTCACGACGGTACTGATGCAGCCACGCCGTGAGACATTGCGCATAAGCGACCGCGAACGGATACTGCTGCCGTTCGGCGATCTCTCGGGCGACACTGCTCATGGACAACGCCTCCGTCGGCTTGCCTAACAACCAGGTAACGATGGCGAGCCACGACGCGGGCATGAAGGCGCCCGTGACGACCCAGCCTTTGTCCTGCTTGTGAGGATCGTAGGCCGCGACAGCAGCCTGGAGGTGCTCACGCGCCTCCTCGAAGCGGCCGAGGTGGATGAGCGGCGGTCCCATCGCGGCGCGAGCAATCACTGTCTGCTTTGGATCACCGATCGTTTCGGCCACCGCGCTCAGCTGCAGCACGACGTCGTGCGCTCGGCGCAGCTCGCCCCGAACGGTGTAGAACCGATACAGCCCGTGCAGCACAGGAATGTGCGCCGGCGTGTCTCCCGTGAGCGCGCAAAGATCGCGAGCCCGCGAGTACGCGGCTTCGACCTCGGACGCCGCGTAGCCGTTCAACTCCGTGAGCGGTACGCCGAGCGCCACTTGAAGCTGCAGCTCGAGCTGCAAGCGATGGACGCCCTCCGCCATCTGGGCCACGGCCTCGAGTCCGCGATGCGCGAGCAACACGGCTTCCTTGTTCGCGAAGACCCGTGTCGCCGCGCGAGCGGCCCTGAGGAAGTAGGTCCCCGCGCTTTCGAATTGACGCGCGGCGGCATGCAGAACCGCCAGCTGCGCGGCATAGGCTGCATCGTGGCCGTAATACCCCTGCATCGCCGCAGCCACGCTCGCGCTGAGCGTCATTCGCCGAGTGGCGCGGAGCGTGGCATGCAGCGAGTTCTGATAAAGGACGTGAGTAAACGCATATCGCAGCGACGGCGTGTCGCCGGGCAGAATGGTCTCGGCGACGAAATGCACGATGCCATGTACGCGCTCGAGTCGGTCGAGCTGCTCTTCGACGTCGGCCGCGTCCACTCCAATTGCTTTCGCGATCACCGCCGAGTCGAACTCGGTGCCCTGAACGCTCGCGGTGACGAGCAGACGACGGTCGGCCTCGTCGAGGCGGTCGATGGTTCTCTGAATGATGCTGCGTACCGAGTCCGGGAGCTCGGAGACCACGCTCTCGATCTCCCGGTCGAGACGCCAGACTCCGTCTCGACTCGTGATGACGCCACGATTGGCGAGCTGGCGCACGAGGTCAGCGACGAAAAGCGGCGTTCCCTGCGTACGAGCGTGCAATACGGCGGCAAGTTCGCTGGGGAAGGCATGCCGGCGATACGAGACGTCGAGATACGAGGCGACTTGCGCCTGATCGAAAGGGCGGAGCTTGGTGTCGCGAACGACGCCGCGGTTCCGCAGGTGGAGTTTAGCTTCTATGAACGGATGATGCGCGAGCAGGAGGTCCGAAGGCCGATACGTCACGATCATCAGCATCTTCAGCGAGTCGAAGCGGTCGGCGAGATATCCGATCAAGTCGACTGTCGATGTGTCGGCCCAGTGGATGTCCTCGAGGAAGAGAATCAGCGGGCCTGAACGCGTGAGCTCCAGCAGCAACGAGCCGAGTTGCCGTTTCATCTGCTCCGAGGAGCTCACGCGCGTTTCGGTCGGTGCCGACGTGTCCGACACGTTCGAGATCGCCGGATCGACGATGGCGTACCACGCGGGCGCGAGGAGTTTCATCTGTCGGGCGACGAGATGTCCCCCGCTGCCAGCGATGAGTCCCTCCAGCGCCTCGAGAATCGGAAGATACGCTTCGGCACCGGCGAGTCGCTCCGAGCAACGTCCACGGCCAACGCGAATGCGGCTGTCCATGGAGGTGAGCTTGCGCAGGAACGCATCCACGAGCGTCGTCTTGCCGAGGCCCGCCTCGCCGAGCACCGCGTGCATCAATCCGCGATCACGTGTACTCGTCTCGAAGCTTGCCGTCAGCTCGTCCTCCTCCTCCTCGCGAACAACTGTTGGCGTTAGGCTCGCCTCGAGAGTTTGCTCCTTTGCGGCGCGATCGCGAGCCGTGGCGACGATTTCGTCTGGCGACCGTTCGCGCGTCGCCGTGAAGGGCACTTCGTCACCGGCGCTCACGCGATCGAGAACGAAGACCAGCTCGTCGGCCGACGAAGGACGCTCGCCAGGGGACTTCAGAAGGCAACGGTCAATCAACGACACCAGCTCCGCCGGCAATTCCGGACGAATCTCGTTCAGCGATTTTGGAATTTCGGTGAGGTGCGCCGCGAGCAGCGCCTGGTACGACAGTCCATCGAACGGCGCGGAACCCGAGAGCAGCTCATACGCGAGCACGCCGAAGCTGTAGATGTCCGCCCGGTGGTCGGTCGCGGGGTCCGCGATGATCTGCTCTGGCGCCATGTAGGCGGGAGTGCCGATGGTCGCGCCGGCATGCGTCAGATGGCGATGGCGCTTCTCGTGACGCGGATCCGAGGCGTGTTCGATCCTGATCTCAGCGTGCGGTTTAGCGGGTTTTTCCTGAGCATTCTGGATCGCCTTCGCAATTCCAAAGTCGATCACCAGGGCGGTGCCGTCGGCGACCAGCACATTGCCGGGCTTGATGTCTCTATGCACGACACCGCTGCGATGAGCATATGCTAATGCACGCGCGATGCCGGAGAGAAGACGCACCGTGTCCCGAACCGTGAGTGCCCCCTCGCGATCGAGCTTGGTCTCCAGGGACTCTCCGATCACGAATGGCATCGTATAAAAGGGGAGTCCCGCTGCCTCGCCGGCCGTCAGCACAGGAACGATGTTCGGATGCTGCAGGCTGGCCGCGATGAGAATCTCTCGATTGAAACGGTCGACCGAGATCTCACCGAAGAGATCTGGCCTCAGCACCTTCACCGCGACGCGCCGGCCGAGTGCGGCCTCCTCGGCGATGAAGACGTGCGACATCCACCCACCGCCAACCTCACGCTCGATCGTGTACGTGCCGGCCAGGCTCGATTGAAGCTCGTCTCTTAGATCTGAAGCCATGACGATTGGAGCGTAGACGGAAGTGGGGGGGTGGTAGCGGGTTGTGCGTATTCCTGCCGAAGCCAAGACTGTTGGGACGCGAATTTCGCGAATCTGAAGCGAATCCAACCGCGGCTATTTGTATCCCCTCGCGCCCCTTCGAGTTCGTGTGACTGTTTATTAGTAGTTGTCGTGACAAAGTCCAAGCTCTGTTGGCCGGGCGCGTAGGAAATTCAGGTGCGGAGGGTTGGATTCGCCCACGATTCGCGGCATTCGCGTCCAAAAACCCTGGGGTTCCAGGATGCGCTCGAGACGCTGCGTCCGCCGGTCAGGCGTAATGAGTAGACTGTAACGGTTAAGGGGAAGCTTGAATCTCAGCCCGACGCACCGTCTACCCGTTGCCTTCCATGCATCAAGGTTTTTCACCAAGCGCGTTGACAGCATACCAAACGCTCCACGCTAACAGCCCCGAGAGCGCTGCGTCACCACCATTCGCGCGAGCTCGGCCGTCGGATTCCACTTCTTCCGCGGCGAAGCCGCCGTCGAGCGGCGCACGACGGAGCCACTGGAGAATCGCCGGCGCTTCCGGGCCGATCAGTCGCGCGCACTGCTGCGCGAGCGAGCGCGGCTCGCCGTCGATCGCTTTCACCGTGCGGCGATACGTGGAATCGTGACGCGCAACGGTGTCGTACAGGGGCAGCCAGAAGGTCGAGCCGAGCGGGTCGTCGTCGAGTGAGAAGCCGCCGGCGAGATCCACTGCCGATGCGAATCGGTCCTTCCCATCCCGCTCGACCACGAAATGACGATGGATCGCCGCGCGCACCGCTTCGGGGTCTTCGACATCGCGCGCAGTCTCTTCATCGAGGGTGCGACGCAGCACATCGAGCGCCTGAGCGACGACCGCATTGCCGTGCAGACTGAATGGGTGCGACGGTGGCACGCCCGACGGACTTACTTCAGTGTGATACAAGGGCACGTGGCGGTCGCGTCGCGCCGCGAGATCATCGGACGCGAGATACAGCGTATCCGCCAGCACCGGCTCTTCGACAATCTGGTCGTCGCCCGTGTCGCGAATGTAGCGATCGGTCGCGAGCGCGTAGGCAGCCGCGCCCTCGAGCGTGAAGCCCGGCTCGAAGAGCGTGCCATCCATGTAATGCACGCCGCGCCCGGGCGCATAGCCATGCAATTCGCAGACGCGAAGAAGCAGCTCGCGCGCGAGGGGCGCGTCGGCAAGCTGCACCGCGGGAATCACCCAGGCGAGCGCCTCCCAATCGCGAACGGTGACACCTCGACCGTGCCAGGGTGCCCGCGTACGAACGACGTAATAGTGAGCGTCGTCGAGCGCGCGCCCAACGGAATAAAAATATGCGAAGAGCAGATTGCGGTTCACGAGCCGATCCATCGCGTCGTTTGTCGCCGTCTGCTGCAGCGATTGCAGCGCGTCGCGCGTCGACGACAACAGATCGCGCCATCCGCGGCGTCGCAGTACTCGCACGGCCGCTTCGGCGCCGTCGCGCTCGGGCCCAACCGCGATGTAGAAGGCTACGTGCTCGCGCGCGCCCGGCTCCACCCTAACGACTCGCCGCAGTGAGAACTTGTCCGCCGCGGATTCACCGACCGAAATCTCGACTGGGCCGTCCGCGCCAATGCCGACCGCAACCTCGCCCGGGGGCGCACTGCCCTCGAGCAAGATCACATGATCCGCGCCACGCGAGACGACGTTGCCATCGTTGAATCGACGAGCGCTTCGCACGCGCATTTGGCGGTGCGTGAACTGTCCCTCGAGACCGATTGCGATCTCCATCGCCTCGCTCGCGCGATTCTCGACCGCGAGCGCGTAGACGGCGCCAGCAACGTCCGCGTCGCGACCGTAAGGGGCGAAGATGGTGCCGCGAACCACGACGTTCCCGATCGTGCACGAGAATGTGGGGATCCAGCCAAGCGCGCGCTCCCAGGCCATCTGGGCGCCGGTAAAGTCGCGCGTCGTGCCTTCGACGCCGAGCGTCGGCCGCACCAATGCCGGCCCGCTTCCGTGAAGGAAATCCGGGCTCCCTGCGAGCTCGATCGCCGAGCGCGAGCCTCGATGGAGAACACCGAGGGCGTGCAGTGAGCCATCGATAGGGTGAATACACGGCAACGAGATCCAATGGTTGCCGGTGATCTGCCATGGAACGCGCGGCGGTGGAAGCAGTATCACGATCGTGAATGCATTTTGGGCGGTGACCGGGTAGAATGATAACCTTCTCCCCAGACGTCAACGAATGCACGAGGCCGCAACCGAACCGCACAAAACAGGCGACGCACGTCCACGACTGAAGCGTTTTTGGCGTGCGTCGCTGCTGACGATCGTTGCCCTGCTGGGCGTCTCGCGGCTCTCGACGGCGCAACTTCCTCCCTTCCCGGTACCGCTGAGCAACACGGAGGATGCGCGGACGCTCCCCAAGGGCGCGTTCATGTTCAGCGCGCTCGATGCCTGGACGCGAATCAGTCAGGTGTACGATGCGGCCGCCGACAGCGCGCACCCGCTGCATCCCATCGGGGATTCGTTCACCTTCGACTCGCTCGGCGTCCGGCAATTTCCGGGGTTGGCGGCCGCGCAATCGGCGCTGCGCACGCTCACGGGAGACCCAAACCTCTCGCTCAATATCGGGAGGACGTTCGCGACGGTGGACGCGCGGTACGTGACGACTCCCTTCTCGCTGTCATACGGTATCACCAATCGCCTAACGATCAGCGCGACGATGCCGGTCGTGCAGACGCAGGCGAACGTGTTCGTGGAATTGAATCCCCGGCGACTGAACGGCAACACGGGCGCGAATGTCGGGCCCAACCCGGCACAACTCGGCAATCCAGCGGCGCTCCAGGCGAATGCGGCCGTGGTCGCCCAGCTCGGTGCCGCCAACTCGGCACTGATGGCGTATATCACGAACTGTACGCAATCCGGCAGTTGCTCGGCGCAGGATGTCGCGACGGCAAACGACGCGCTGGCGAAGACCACGTCATACCAGACAGCGATCCAAACTCTGTACGGCACGAGCCAACAGACGAGCGCCTTCGCGCCGTATCAAGCCGCGCAGCAGGCCGTGCTGAATCAGCTCGCCGCGTTGGCCGCGACCATCAATGGCTTGTTAGGCAGCAGCTTCGACTTTGGTAAGCCACAGGGCGCCGGTGCGCCGGCCGCGAATCTGCAGCTGCAGCAGCTCGTCACGGCGAGGCCTGGCCCAGCGTACGACTCCCTCGGATCACCAGCGCGAATCAGCATCGGCAATATCGAAATCGCTTCACTGTTCAAGCTCGTCGATCAATTTCGAGACACGACGGGCATCCGGCTCCGCGCAACACTCCGCGGCGCGGCGAACGTCGCGACGCCGCTGCAGCTCGTGTCCGGCACGATCCCATACGAAGTGGGCATCGGCACGGGTCAAACGAACGTGGACGGGGGTGCGATCGTTGATATCCGCCTCGGCCGTCGCCTCATGACGACGCTCGCGGGACAGTACACGGCCTATCTCACCAGCGCTTCCATCGCGCGCATGCCGAACAGCGACTATTCGCTTTTCCCGATGGATACGATGAGTGCGGCAAGTTGGCGCGAGGGAAATGCCATCCAGGCCGAGGCGACGCCTCGTTTTCTGCTCACGGACTATTTCACGATTCACGCTGCATACACGTTTCGTCATCAAGCAGCCAGCAAGTACACCTCGCCTGGCGTGGCCGAGCCGCCCCTCATCGCCGCGTCCACCGAGCAGCGAATCGGGTTCGGCTTTGGGTACTCGACGGTCGCTCGTTATGCGCGCAGCCTCAGCGTCGTGCCGCTCGAGGTCTTCTACACGCACCTGCAGACGATCACGGCGAGCGGTGGCCTCACACCGCAGTACAGCCGCGATCAGATCCAGTTTCGCATTTATTATCGCTTGCCGCGCCGCGGCGGCTGAGGCGCTGGCGCGCTCGCCACGCCGACACCCACACCGGCGAGCTCCGGTGCGGCCGCCGTATCGAGCAGCTCACGCGCGTGCGCTCGACTCACGTCGCTCTCCGGATCGCCGCTGAGCATCCGAGCGACCTCCGAAATACGGTCGTTCCCGCTGAGCACAGCGACGTCCGCCGTGGTCACGCCACCGCGCGCGCCCTTGGCGACGAGAATGTGATGATGTGCCCTCGCGGCGATTTGCGGCAGATGAGTAATCGCGAATACCTGATGATGCGCGGCGACCCGACGCATCGTCTCGCCGACCATCAGCCCCACGCGGCCGCCGATGCCCGCGTCCACCTCGTCGAACACGAGCGTCGGCACATGATCGAGGCGCGCGAGAATCGTCTTGAGGGCCAGCATGACGCGCGACAGCTCTCCACCGGATGCGACTCGCGACAGCGCTCGTTCTTCGTGACCGATGTTGAGCGACACTCGGAACTCGACGTCCTCGGCTCCGTTCAGACTGATTTCCGTGTTGGACGTAAGCCGAACAACGAAGTGGCCGTCGGGCATCCCGAGATCCGGGAATACCTGATCGACGCTCGCCGCCATGCGTTTTGCCGCCTTGCGTCGCAGCTCCGTGAGGACCGCCGCGCGTTCCTCGAGACGCGTCTTCGCGTCGCGCTCGCGCGTCTCGAGTTGCCGGAGGTCGAGTCCGGCCGAATCGACGAGATCGAGCTCCTCACGCGTGCGGCGCCCCGTTTCGATGACCTCGGCGAGCGTACCGCCATATTTCTTCGTTAGGCGAAACAGCAGGTCGCGCCGTGCTCGCACTTCGTCGAGCCGGGTCGGATCGAGATCGATCGAGTTCTCGTACTCCTCCAGCTCACGCGCGAGCGCCTCGAGGTTGTAATACACGGAGTCGTACAGCTCCTGAAGACGCGAAAGCATTGGATCAATGCGCTGAATCGCGGAGAGATGGCGTTCCACACCCCCAAGAATGGTGAGCACCGCTTCGTCTTCGCCGTCAATCGCCGAGGCAATGCCCGACGCGAGCGCGCGTAGCTCCTCGGCGTTCTCGAGCCGTCGTGCCTCGTCTTCGAGCCGCGCATCCTCGCCGTCGATGAGTTTCGCGTCTTCGATCTCCTTCGCGACATGGCGCAGATAATCCGCGCGCCGCTCGGCTTCTGCTTTACGACGCTGGAGGTCCGCGATTTCCCGTCGCGCGGCGGAGAGCTCCTCGGAGGCGGCCTGCGTCTGAGCGGCAATCTCGGTTGCACCAGC
Organism: Gemmatimonadaceae bacterium; assembly: GCA_035280125.1. Taxonomy (GTDB): domain Bacteria; phylum Gemmatimonadota; class Gemmatimonadetes; order Gemmatimonadales; family Gemmatimonadaceae; genus AG2. The sequence goes on from DATEGN010000593.1 coordinate 10,047, forward strand.
GAAGACGTCGAGAATATGTCGCTGCGACTCCGGATCCAGCAGTGCCTGTGCTTCGTGCTGTCCGTGCAGGTTCACGAGATGACGACCGATGTCGGCGAGCAGCGTCGCGCTCACCGCGCTGCCGTTGACCCAGGCGCGTGTTCGCCCGGAGGACGCGATCTCTCGCTTGAGAACAACGAGCGGCTCGTCGGCCTCGATACCATGCTCGTCGAGGAGCGACGCGATTTCTTTTCGCTCGGCAATGTCGAACACGCCTTCGACCGTTGCGCGCTCCGCACCGGTGCGAATCAGATCAGCGCTCGCGCGCTCGCCCAGCAGCAATCCAAGCGCTCCGACGATGATCGACTTGCCCGCCCCCGTTTCACCGGACAGCACATTGAATCCTCGCTCCAGCGGCAGCGAGAGCGATTCGATGATGGCGAAGTTGCGAATGCGTAATTCAGTAAGCATGGCCAGAAGGTGCCAGGTGCTAGGTGATGGGTGCTAGAAGAAAAGCGGAGCCGCTATCACCTAGCACCTATCACCTGGCACCTCTGTCTCACGTTCCAAAACTCTCGTCTCGCTCCTTCAGTCCGCCCCAGCCGAGCTTTTGCCGGAGCGTTTTGAAGAAGCTGATGCCCGGGAATCGTACGATGAGGATACCGCACTCGTTGCGGCGGATGGTGAGTGTCTCGCCGCTCGCGAATGTGGAGCCCACCTGCCCATCGATCGTGACCAATAATTCTTCGGGGAAACCCTCCGCTTGCACCGTCACCTC
>DATEGN010000594.1:0-4596 GCA_035280125.1 Gemmatimonadaceae bacterium
GCGCTCGCCGCGCAGGTTCGGACGCGGCACATCGTGCTCACGCACTTTTATCCGCCGGTGGAACGGGTGGACATCCGCGTCGCGATGGCGACTCAGTACGATGGGCGGGTCACGCTCGGCCGCGATGGATGGCATATCGATCTCGAGGATGAGTAAAGGCTAATGCTAGTGGTCATGGACAACCACGCCACACGGGAGCAGATCGACCGTGTGATCAGCGTGATCGAGGAAATGGGATATCAAGCGCGGCCCATGCCCGGCGGGCAGCGCACGGCGGTCGGTCTCGTCGGCAACGATGGGCGCGTCGACAGTTCCCGCATCGAAGCGTTGCCCGGCGTGGCTGAGGTGATTCACGTCAGCAAGCCATACAAACAGGTTTCGCGCGAGTGGAAGCAGGAGAACACGCTCGTCAGGCTGGCACCGGGCGTTGTGTTCGGTAGTGAGCAGATTCAAATCATCGCCGGCCCCTGTTCGGTCGAGTCGGAACATCAGATCGTCACCGCGGCACGACAGGTACGTGAAGCTGGGGCAACGGCACTTCGCGGCGGTGCATTCAAGCCCCGCAGCTCGCCCTATTCGTTCCAGGGTCTCGGTAAGCGCGGCCTCGAGCTGCTCGCACTCGCTCGTCGCGAGACGGGCCTTGCGATCGTGACCGAGGCGCTCGACGAAGAGGGGCTGCAGGTGGTTGCCGAAGTCGCGGACTGCGTTCAGATCGGCGCCCGCAACATGCAGAACTACTCACTTCTCCGCGCCGCGGGACGCGCGAAGAAGCCCGTGCTGCTCAAGCGCGGCATGGCGGCGACGATCACGGATCTGTTGCTCAGCGCAGAGTACATCCTGGCCGAGGGGAACGAGCAGGTAATCCTCTGTGAGCGCGGCGTGCGCAGCTTTGACACAATGACGCGAAACCTGCTCGACCTCACCGCCATTCCGCTGGTGCAGAAGCTCTCACATCTGCCGATCATCGCCGATCCGAGTCATGGCACGGGCCTCCGCGACAAGGTGACACCGATGGCGCGCGCGGCGATCGCCGCTGGAGCAGACGGAATCATCGTCGAGGTACACCCGAATCCGGATGGCGCGCTCTCCGACGGCGCGCAGTCACTCTATCCGAACCAGTTCGCGAGTTTGGTCACTGAGCTCCGTGCAATCGCGAACGCGATTGGACGGAGCGTGGCGAGCTTGCCCACCACTCGCGCCGTCGGAACGGCAACAGTGTCGGTAGGGTAGTATCGAACGTGCAGATGCCAGGGGCTGGGAAGGGCGCCTGCACGTACACCCGAGACCCTAGCTCTATAACTCGAGGCAGATGACCGTGCGTTCGTTACGCCACTCTCTCATTATTCTGCTGGCTGTCGCGCCATGCGCGATTGCACAATCGACCGATGACGTGCTCGATCGTGCCGTCGCTGCCTGGGGGAAAGTCAAAACGGCGCGTGCAACGTTCGAGCAAACGATTACGAACTCGCTCACGGGGTCGAGCGGAAACGCGCGCGGTGAATTCCAGCAGCAGAGGCCGAACAGGCTCTCCATCCGCTTCACCGATCCAGCCGGTGACCGAATCGTCGCCGACGGTGCCTCGGTTTGGGTTTACTTGCCGAGCAGTTCCCCTGGGCAAGTTCTCAAGCGCTCAGCCTCCGATGCTGCGGCCATACCACTGGACATCACCGGCGAGTTCCTCACCGATCCGCGCCGCCGCTACGCGGTAGCGAATGCCGGAATTGCCACGGTGGTCGGGCACGCCGCGCACGCGCTCACGCTCACGCCAAAGCCGGACACCCAGGCGCCGTTCACGAGAGCAACGATTTGGGTCGACGACGACGATGGTCTCATTCGCCAGTTCGAAACCATCGAGCAGAGCGGCGTGACACGCCGTGTGCGTATCACGTCGCTCGAACTGAACGTGCCGGTCGAACGGAGCGCTTTCACCTTCACGGCCCCGCCCGGCGTTCGTGTTCTCGAGCGTTAATGCTTCGCCGTCCCGGCGCGGAGCAGCTCGTCGGGCGTGTGCACCCTCTCGAGGATGTTCATCGCGGCGCCAATATCGCGATCCCGAGTGACGACGCGCTCGAACTCCGCTTGCGGACCGAATACATATTGCACGATTTGATCGCCAAGCAGTCGATCGATCAACGGTGCCTCGGCGTCGAACAGCGGACGCGGGATATTGATCTTCTTCGCTCGTAACCGATCGTAGAACTCCGTTCGCATCTGTGGCGTGATGGTGAACGACGGCGACTTCACGCTGCCTCGTGCCTTGATCGCGAGAGCATAGTCTGTGAGCACGTCGCGGAAATCGGCGACGTGTTTGCCGAGGGCGGCCTGCAGAAGCGCGGCGCGCGCGTCGTCCACTGAATCGCTCACTGGCACATCTGGCGTTATGCCTCCGCCACCCAAGACCGTGCGGCCCGCGTCGGTCTTGAAGCGCGGCTTGGCCGTGTCCGCCCCGAGCGACCGCAGCGCATCCTCACCGTCATCATCGTCCGCGCTCGCGTGCGCTTTGTTGATGCTTCTCCCTGATGGCGTGTACCAGAGCGCGGTGGTCAGTTTCAAAGCGCCGCTGTCGGACACTGGAAACAGACTCTGCGCGCTCCCCTTGCCGTACGAGGTCGTCCCGATGATGAGCGCGCGATCGTGATCCTGCAGCGCCCCGGCGACGATTTCAGACGCGCTCGCGCTCCCGCTGTCGACCAGGACGACGAGCGGCATTTGTGGCCACGCCTGCGGGAATCGATCCGTGAAATCGCGATCGGCCTCGCGACGGCGTCCGCGCATGCTGACGATCTTCTGGCCCGGATCGAGGAACAGGTCGGCGACGGCAACGCCCTGGTCGAGCAAGCCTCCCGGGTCGCCGCGCAGGTCGAAGATCAGCGCACGCATGCCGCTCGACTTCAGCGAGTCGACGGCCGCACGCAACTCCTGATCGGAGTTTTCGCTGAAGATGGTCAGGTCAACGTAGCCGACCCCATTCCGAAGCATGAGTGCATGCTGAACCGAATGGAAGCGAATTTCCTCTCGTGTCAACCTGAACGGCAGCCGCGTCGGATTCCCTGGTCGTTCGACCGTTAGGTGAACCGTCGATCCCGGCGCGCCGCGCAGCGCCTTGATGGCTTCGTCGGACGACCATGCGCGCGTCGGCCGCCCATCGATGTCGACGACGCGGTCGCCGGTGAGAATCCCGGCGCGTTGTGCGGGCGTCCCCGGCAACGGTGCGACCACCGTGATCCACCCGTCGCGTACATCCATCTGTATACCCACGCCTGCATAACGACCCGTCGTGCTTTCATTGAGCTTGGCAAGGCGATCAGGGGGAAGAAAAACGGAATGCGGATCGTGCAGTTCGAGCAGCATGCCGTCGACGGCCTTTCGGTACAGATCGGATTCTGAAACCGTGTCGACATAATAGTTCTGGACGTGGGCCAGCACTTCGTCAAAGAGCCGTTCTCGAGCGATACTGCTCGACCTCGAACCGTCGTAGCCGGCCTGCATGAGCCAGCCGCCAGACACGAGTGCGACGGCAAACACGGCCGCGACGATGACTGCACGTGAGCGCATCTGCAACTTCTCCCGTAGGGTGATGCATCGCCCTCGACAGAAGGGCGAACTACGTCTCCAGAGGGAAAGAAGCGGGCCAGCGTGAGCGCAGCACCTCGTGGATGCGGGCGAAAACCTCGCCCTCACTGTCGCGTGCGTCGACGACGGCGATCGGTCCACATTCCGGATGCTGACGCTGCCACTCCGGAGTTGTGAATCGTCTGAACTCCGCTGTCACGCGTCGGTGAAACGCGTCTGTCGCGCGCTCGATACGGTCGTGGCCACCGCGTCGCGCGACGCGAGCCAGGCCCTCTTCGGTTGGCAGGTCGAGGAGAACAGTGAGATCGGGCATCAACCCCGCGGTGGCCATTGCATTGGCGGCAACGAGATTGTCGCTCGAAATGCCACGGCCGGCGCCCTGGTAGGCATATGTCGAAAGGAAGAATCGGTCGACGAGGACGATCGATCCCTTACCGATCGCGGGTCGCAGTACCCGTTCGACCAATTGTGCACGCGAGGCCATGAACAGCAGCGCCTCGGCCGACGGAACAATGTCGGACTCGGGGTCGAGCAAAATGCGGCGTATCTCGTCACCGAGGATCGTTCCTCCCGGTTCACGCAGCGCGACTACGTCGCGGCCGCGCGCAACGAGCCACTCGCTCATGAGACGGAGCTGAGTGCTCTTGCCGGCGCCCTCGGGGCCTTCGAAAACGATCAGCAAACCTAGATGCGGGGAGCGGGGGATAGGTGACGGGTGCTCGCCGGCGCCTGGTCGTTAGGTGCTTGTCCTCGAGCACCTCGCACCAGCACCGAGCACCTCGTTACAACGTGATGATGCTGCTCGTCGCTCCCTTCTCGATCCCTTCCAGGATCCAGTCATTCACCTTCGACATCACCTTGTCGAAGTTCTCCTGAGCGACGAGCAAGCGCTGGTACGTCGTCTTCGACTGAATCTGAGACAGCAGCGTGTCGAGCTTGCGCTCCATCTCTTCCGTGGGACGCTCACCACGTTGCAGCAGGCGTTGCGCTTCGAGACGAAGCTGCTCCATCTGTTGCAGCAGC
>DATEGN010000595.1:0-10568 GCA_035280125.1 Gemmatimonadaceae bacterium
TCTCTCTCCTCCAAAACTCTGAGAAGCTTCACCTGAGTCCCGATCGGGATCTCACCGATCTCGTCGAGAAAGAGCGTCCCTCTGTCCGCGAGCTCGAAACGCCCGAGGCGCCGCTCGGCAGCGCCCGTGAAGGCGCCTTTCTCGTGACCGAATAGCTCACTCTCGAGCAGCGTCTCCGGCAGCGCGCCGACGTTCACGGCAATAAAGGGCCGCGCCTTGCGCACGCTGAGCAGGTGCAGCGCGCGCGCGACGAGCTCCTTGCCGGTGCCGCTCTCGCCTTCGACGAGCACCGTCGCCGTCACCGGCGCCATCTGCTCGACCTGCACCATCACCTCGCGCACCGCGTCGCTCTCGCCGATGAGCCCCGTCTGGCGCTGGAGGCGCCGCCGCTCGAGGATGCGCTTGAGGCTCGCCAACACTTCGGGGTAATTGATCGGCTTCGGATAGAGCTCGACGTATCCCGCGTCGCGCAGCCGCTCGAGATGCTCGTCGTCGGCGACGTCGGCCAGGCCGACCGATGCCGCGCCATCCCACAGCTGCTCTTTCACGAGCGCGATCGACGCCGGATCGGCGAGGTCGCCGCTGAATACCATGATGTCCGGCTTCTCGCGTCGGATGGATGCGCGCATGTCGTCGAGCGGCGATACGACCGCCGTCTCGACTCCGTCGGCCTCGAGCAGCGCGTTGAGCCTAACGGCTGGCTCGACGTCCTGCAGCGTGAGCAGAACTTTCATGCGTGGTGCGTCGTCACGTCGCCGCGAAGAATGGCGACGGCGTGCTCGATGATCGGGTCCAGTGCCTCGAGCCCATCGCGCACCGCCTTCGGCGAGCCGGGAAGGTTGACGATCAAGGTGCGGCCACGCGTACCGCTTATTCCGCGCGACAGTGCGGCACGCGGAAAGGTCGTCAGGCACAGTACGCGCACCCGCTCGGCGATTCCGGGCGCTTCACGCTCGATCACCGCGCGCGTCGCCTCGGGTGTGACGTCACGCGGGCTCAAGCCAGTGCCGCCGGTCGTGAGCACGAGATCGACATCTCCGCCGTCTGACCAAGTCGTCAAGGTCGTGGCGATCGGAACGACGTCGTCGGGCACCAGCTCGCGCGCGGCGAGCTCGTGGCCGTGGGCCTCCGCCCAGGCAACGATCGCGTCGCCCGAGGTGTCGGCTCTCTCGCCGCGTGCGCCAGCGTCAGAAACGGTGAGGACGGCTACTCGCATATTCCCTAGCCCCTACACCCTCACAAATGGCTCGCGTCCTTATAGAAGGGCGTCTTCACCACGGTGGCTGGCACGCGCTTTCCCCGAATGTCTATTTGTAGCGCGCTTCCTTCCTTTGCGGCCGCCGTCGGCAGATAGCACGTCCCGATGGGGATGCCTAACGTGGGACTCATCGTGCCGCTCCGCACCTCGCCACTCGGCGCGCCAGCCGAGTAGACGGGATAGCCGTGCCGCGCGATGCTGCGTTTGTCGTCTGGCACGAAGCCGATGAGCTTGCGCGGAATGCCTTGCTCCTTCTGCCTGACGAGTGCGTCGCGGCCGACGAAGTCGCCCTTCGCGAGCTTCACGAGCCAGCCGAGGTTGGCCTCGAGCGGCGTCGTCGTGTCGTCGATGTCGTTACCGTAGAGCGCCATCCCCATCTCGAGGCGCAGCGTGTCGCGCGCACCCAGCCCCGCCGGCGTTACGCGGCCCGTGCCGATGAGCGCGTCCCAGATGGCGACTGCATAACGATTGTCGAAGTAGAGCTCGAAGCCGTCTTCGCCGGTGTAGCCGGTGCGGGAGATGAGCGACGGCTGGCCCGCAACCTCGCCCTCGACGAAGTGATAGTAGCCGATGGTCGCGAGATCAGTTTCCGTGAGTGTGCTCAGAATCTCGGCGGCCTTCGGCCCCTGGAGCGCGAGCAGGGCGATGTCGTCGCTCTTGTTCTCGAGCTGCGCGTCGAAGCGGCCGAGATGCCGTGAGATGTGCGCGAAGTCTTTGTCGATGTTCGACGCATTCACGACTAGCATGAGATGATCAGCGAAACGATACACCAGACAATCGTCTTCGATGGTGCCGCGGTCGTTCAGGATCGTGGAGTAGTGAACCTGACCAACCGCGAGCTTGGCGACGTCGTTGGTCGTCACGTAGCTCACGAACTCGATGGCCTGGGGACCCGTGACGATGAACTCGCCCATATGCGAGACGTCGAACAACCCGCACCGGTCCCTTACCGCCTTGTGCTCGGCCGTGATCCCGGTCGGGTACTGCACGGGCATCTCGTAGCCGGCAAAGGGGACGATCTTGGCCCCGAGAGCTCGATGGATGTCGTAAAAGGGCGTGCGTTTGAGCGCGCCGAGGGTCGCGGTGTCCGCCATGCGTCAGGTCCGGAAGTAATGACAGTGGAATATATGCCGGACTGACAGGAGGGGACGGGGACGTCCCGTCCCCCGTTCCCCGATCAGATCGTGTCGAGCGCGCTCACCGTGAACGTGATCGAATTGAAGCGCGAGGTTGCGACGATGGCGACTTTGCCCGTATCGGGGCCGACGGTGATCACATTGGTGGTCTTGCCCGTCGAGTCGGTCGTGCCGGTTTGGACCTGAAGCTGCCCGCTGCTCGTGGTCCAGGTGACGTCGATTCCCTTGATTGCGTTGCCGAAGCGGTCGACGGCTTTCGCGGTCAGCGTCAGCGCGTTTCCGACCAGTGCTGCCGCGCCGTCCCCGCCGAAGGCGGTGATAGTGCCGGTGGTGTCCGGAGCGAGGATGACGGTGAACTCTCCACTCTGGCCGCCGGCGACCGCAGCGACCTTCGCCGTCGCGACGATTGCGGCCGAGAGGTAGGTGTTGCTGACCTTGCCGTTGACGTCGGTGGTGTCGACGATCGTCGTCAACGAGCCGCCGCCCGAGACCACCGACCAGCGAACCTGAACGTTCGGAAGTGGCGATCCGTCCGTGTTCTTGACCAGGGCGACGAGTGGCGCCGAGGCTCGGTTGCCGACGAGGACCGTTTGGGAATCACCGGAGACTCGCGAGACGGAGGCCGGCACGCTCGGTCCGAGCTTGTTGTCGCCACAGGCAATGACGGCGGCGACGGCCAGCGCAAAAACAGCCAGCCGGAGAAAGGGAGATGCGAGCTTCTTCATTGGAGGAGTCGAGTCACCCGGTTGGAGGAGGCGGAGGACTCGATGTAAATCGTGAACGCGGCAGTCCAGACCAGCGCCGTGGTCGCGGTAATCGTCGCGGTGCCGGGAAAGGTACCCGCCGTGTAGTTGATCGAGGCGTGGCCGGTCGCGTCGCTCGTCGACGTCGAGTCACTGACGGTTCCCCCGCCAGCCGTGACGACCCACGACACCGTTGCACCGGGAAATGGATTGCCGTTGTTGTCGGTGACGAGCACGACGAGCGGATTGGCCGCGGGGCTCGAGACCACCGCGAACTGGCCGCTCCCACTCACCGCGGAGATCCCATCGGCGATCGGTGGTCCTTCAGCGGAGTTGCAGGCCGCGAGAACGGCCAAAAGTACGAGCGACTTGCGCGCTCGGCGCGGCCAGGAGAAACGACTGAGCATGTTGGGGGATGGAAGGGGCGATGGCCCCAGAAGGTACAGTGTCGAGCGGGAGTGCGTTGGTAGATCGAGGAGCAGTGGTCGCAGGCGGACTGACTTAACGCGAACCTTCGACCGTCAGCAGATTCGCGTCGCGGCTGAGCACCCAGCGTCCGTCATCCAGCCTACGGAAAATGCTGAGCACTGGACCGCTCCGGCGCAATGTAGCGCCGCCCGCGAGTGGCGTCATCGCGACCGTGAGCTGGGACCGGGCGTAGCCAAGGTCCCCATCGACCACGACCTCGAGGACCTCCGAGCTGGCCTCGACGCGATGGGTGGCGAGCGCATTCTGGCCGGCGGCGAACTCCTTTTTGCCGAATGGCGGCCGCGCGGCGACGAGAAAGATCACGTCGTCGGACATGAGCGAGAGTACGGTGGAGGTGTCGCTTTCGGCGCTCGCGCGCAGCCAGGTGGCAATCACGTCGCGGATCGCGCGCTCGTCAGGGGACATGGGGACCGAGAAGCCGAGGAGACAGAATTCCTGATGAGCGAAGCGAAGGGCGCCTCAGTACGACACGTGCTTTTCCGTCAGCGTGCGTTCTCGGACGAGCTCCTGGATCTCTTCGTTGAGGATCCGCATTTCGGCGAGCAATGCTTCGCGCTCACACCGCTCGGCCAACACCTTCGACTCGAGCATTCTGGTGTAAGCCAGCACGCTGCGCAGCTGCTCACGAAGGATCTCGGCCTGATCGCTCTCGTAGGCCTCGTCGGCCGCACGGCGTGCGGGACCAGTCCGAGGATAGCTCATGATATCGACAATAGCCCACGCGAGCGACACGCTCTGTCGGGACTATGCGAAAATATAATGTCGGTGAATTCACTGACATCGCGGTTCAGCTCGAATCGGCGCCGCTGGATCGACTGTCTCAACCTTGGATATCGGCGTTTCGAAAGTCAGCGTGGTCGTGACCGCCTGCCAGACACGCTCCTCGTTGGCTGAGCCCTCGCGCCGCCGGAGGGCTCTGGTAGTACTCATCGATGCAAGCAGTGACCACGCGGGCGAGCGCCGCATCCGCCTCTACTTGCGGCAGTTGCTGGCGCTCCGGTAGCTCGCGCCATGCCGCTTTCAGAACGAGCAGCAATTGCTCGGCGCGGAGGCCATCCTCGCGCGCTCGGTCGCACGCATGTCGTAACGCCAGCCTGAGGTCGCCCTGAGTCACTTGAACGGGCAACGACTCGGTGAGGAGACAGCGCAGGGTGCGCAGTAGCAGATCCGGGACGATTACGGTCTCGTCGTCACTATTCGGAGTGGGGCCTGCCTTTGGCCCACACGTCTGATGTCGCCGGCCCATCTTCGCACCCTGTCAATGCGTTAACCCGGACGCTAGGGCAGAACGCTAGTCCGCTCTAGCAGGAGAGTTGGCGTGGACGTGCCGGAGACGACCCGGACACCGAGTGTCAGGATTTTCCTACGGCGTTAGGGGTCGCGGCGCTAGGAATCCTGCGAGTCGCTCAGCCACCCGCGCCGGGTGGCGTAGCGCACGATCTCCACCCGCGTCCGGAGGCCCAGCTTCTCGGCAACCCGCCCCTTGTAGGTCTCGACTGTCTTCACGCTCAACGTCAGCGCCGCGGCAATCTCCTTGTTACTGAATCCGCGGGCGATGCGGATGAGCACCTCACGCTCGCGGTCGCTCAGGACGTCGTGCGCCGACTGTTCAGCGTTGCTTTCGGCATCGAGGTAGCCGGCAACGAGCGCGCCGGCGATCGACGGGTCGATGTAGGTGCCGCCCGCCGCCACCGTGCGCACCGCTTGCACCAGCTCGGCGGCTGCCGCGCGCTTGAGCACGAACCCCGATGCCCCGGCGCGAAGCAGTTGCGTGAGGTACAGGCGCTCCTCGTGCACGGTGAGCGCGAGGACCTTCACGTCGGGGCAGTCGCGCCTAACGAGTACCGTGGCCTCGGCTCCGCCGAGTCCCGGCATCGAGAGATCGATGACGAGCACGTTGGGAGAGAGCTCCCTTGCCAACCGCCATGCCGTTTCCCCGTCGCCAGCCTCGCCGATGACTCTCATATCCGGCTGCGTGTTGACGAGCGACTTGAGGCCCTCGCGGACCACCGCGTGGTCGTCAGCCAGCACGACGCGCAAGACATTGCGAGTTTCCTCAGCCAATACCGATTCACTCATACTCACGCCGGCGCGCGTGCGCTGACTGACTGCTTTGGCTCGGGAATCGGAATGCGGGCGAAAAGCGTTGTACCTTTGCCCGGCGTGCTCTCGATATCAACGCTCCCTCCAAGCAAGCCGGCGCGTTCGCGCACACCGAGCAGCCCGAGCATCATGCTGCCGTCGCCTTGCGAGGCTGCCGCTTGCCGCTCTACCGCGCCAACGTCGAAGCCCTTGCCGTCATCCTCGACGATGGCAACGACACTCCCATCCCGCCGCTCGACGATGACGCTCGCCCGCCTCGCCCCGCTATGGCGGCCGACGTTCGTCAGCGCCTCCTGCACGATGCGGTAGACCGCGCTCTCGAAGTCGATCGGCAACCGCTCGGCGGCGATTGCCGCGTGGACGTCGACCGCGATCCCGGACGACGCCGACCACTCCTCAGCGAAGGCGGTGAGTGCCGCCTCGAGCCCGAAATCGTCGAGCGCCTTCGGGCGGAGCCGTACGGCCAATGCGTGGAGCTCGCGGGCGAGGGTGTCCGCGAGCGACCGCAGCTCGGCCGCGCGTCGATTGGCCTCGGAATCCGGGGCCACCATGCCGGAGAGCGCTTGCAGCCCGAGGCCGAGCGCCGTTAGGCGCTGGCCAGCCTCGTCATGCAGCTCGCGAGCGAGCCGTCGGCGCTCGACTTCCTCCGCGATCGTGAGCGAGCGGCGCAGCGCGTCGCGCTCGGTGGTGCGCTGTTCAATTCGGTGCTCGAGATGTGCTTCGCTCTCGCGCAGCGCCGCCTCGGTACGCTTGAGGGCCGTGATATCGACCAGCGTGATCACCACGCCTTCGATCCGGTTGTCCACCGTTCGGTATGGCATGACCCGAATCAGAAACCAGTGTCCATCCTCCGTCTCCACCTCGCGCTCGACGGGGATGAGCGTTTCCAGTACGCGTCGCGCATCGTCGAGCAAGCCTCCGTAACCCAGTCGGTGGGTGAGGTCGGAAAGCGGGCGGCCGCGATCCGAATGCCGAATGTTGAAGAGCTCTGCGACACGCGGTGTAGAACGATTGATTCGCAGCGAGCGATCGAGAAAGAGTGTGGCGATGTCGGTGGCCATGAGAAGGTTCTGCAGGTCGCTCGAGAGCTGAGACAGCTCCTCGACCTTGTGACGGTTCTCCTGGTTCACCGTCTGCAGCTCCTCATTGATCGACTGAAGCTCCTCCCGGCTCGTCTCGAGCTCCTCCATCGTCGAGCGCAGTTCTTCATTCGCGCTCTGCAGCTCTTCGTTCGACGCCCGCATCTCCTCCTGGCTGGTCTCGAATTCGTCCACGAGCGCCTGGAGTCGGCCCCGCGTGATGTCCAGCTCAGCCTCCAGCTGGTGAACGGCGGCGCCGTCGCGCGGAGGCTCGCCAACCCCGCTTGGAGCGACCTGACCAGCCTCGTCGAAGATGACGAGCGCCACCGCGTTCGCATCGTTCGCGCCGGTGGAACCGACACGCAGCACCACGCTGCGCACCTCGCCGTCAATGCGAACAGAAATCGGCTTCGACCGGGACGTGGCTTGTTGTTCGCGCGCCATGAGAAGCGCCCCGCGGAGCTCGGAGCGCAGCTCCTCGCGAACGAGACTGAAGACATTGTTCGACGGCAGTCCTCCGGGCACTTGCAAGTACCGACCGGCGTGCTCGGAGACATGGAGGACGTTGTGCTCGGCGTCGACAAGGATGCTCGGCGGTGCGTAGCGCTCGACCATCCGTTGGTGAAGCACGCCGTAGCCAGTCGCTGCGTCCGCTCGTATGGCGGCGGCCGCCGGCGGTGGTGGAGTCGCACTCCTCGCCGCGAGCGGAAGGCTCGGCAGTCGCGCATGGGCACCAGCAACGTTGCGACGGCGATAGAGGTGGTGCTCTTTGCTGGCGGCACGGAAGAGCTCGGGCCGGTCCACTGTTTCCGCTGTCCCCAGTAGCAGAAAGCCCTCGTCATGTATGGCGTAATGGAAGAGATCCAGCACGTCTTCCTGCACGTCGCGCTGCAGGTAGATGAGCACATTCCGGCACGCAACCATGTCCAGGTGCGAAAATGGAGGGTCGCGCAGCAGATCGTGCGGCGAGAAGACCACCAGTTCGCGCAGCTCCTTTCGCACGCGGTAGCCGCCGTTCTCTTCCTGAAAGAACCGCTGGAGGCGCTCGGACGACACGTCGGCGGCGATCGTCTCCGGGTACAGTCCCTCGCGCGCCAGCTTGAGCGAACGCTCATGCAAATCGGAGGCGAAGATCTGGATCTGGGGCGGACTCTCCCTGCGAGCCGCTTCCTCGATGAGCAGCATGCCGAGACTGTACGCCTCCTCGCCCGTCGCGGAGCCTACCGACCAGACGCGCACGCGGTCCGAGGGTCTCTTGCCCTCGAAGAGGACAGGAATCACTTCGTGCTCGACGTACTCGAACACGGGGTGGTCGCGAAAGAAGCTCGTGACGTTGATCAACATGTCGTCAGCGAGCGCCGCGGTCTCCTCCGCGCTTCGCCGCAGCAGCTGGAGATACTCGGGCGTCTGCTCGACTCCGAGCAGGTGCATTCTCCGTTCGACGCGCCGCTCGACCGTGGAGCGCTTGTAGCGCGAGAAGTCGTGACCGGTGCGGGTGCGAACCCAGGTCAGGATGCGCGGCACGAGCTCGCCGTTTTCTTCTTCATCGCGCCCGGACTCTGTGGGACCGTTGACACGCGGCCGCGTTTCCTCGAGTTGCATGATCCGGCCCGGGATCATGGCGATGGGCAGCACGATGTCCACGACGCCGCTCTCGATCGCGCTCCGCGGCATGCCATCGAATTCGGCCTCCGTCGGATCCTGCACGATCACGATCCCGCCGCGTTCTCGGATGCGTCGAATCCCTTGCGCACCGTCGCTGCCCGTGCCGGTGAGGATCACTGCAACCGCGTGTCCATCGAAGGACTCGGCGAGCGTTCGGAAGAAGTGGTCGATGGGAGCGCGATCCTGGCGGCGCTCTTCGAGCGGCGTTAGGCGCAGGTGCGAGTCGATCGCGGAGAGGTTGTGGTCGGGAGGAATGACATAGACCTGGTTCAGCTCGAGCAGCGTGGTCTCCGTCACCTGCCTCACGGGGATCGGCACTTGTGGCTGCAGCAGGTCAGCGAGATGGCTCTCACGATCGGACGCGAGGTGTATCACCACCACATAGGCGAGGCCGCTGTCGGGCGGCACCGCGGCGAAAAACTGTTTGAGCGCTTGCAACCCGCCCGCCGAGGCGCCGACGCCGACAATCGTGGGGCGCTGGGAGTCGCCCGACTTGACGGATTCTTCCGCGGCTTCGGCCTGAGCCTCGCTCATGCCTCCAACCTACTGCGATGGATGCGCGGTGCCTATGTAGGTTTGTGAACGACCGCTACCGTCAGTCGGCGAGCCTCGCAACGAGCTCGCGCAGGCGCTCCGCGGCCGCCCGCATCTCTTGCGCGCGCTCCTCGTAGCCGAAGGCGTTGCGCATCCATCCGCGGCGAGAATCCTCGTCGGCAAGCGATTCCAGAATCTGGGCCTGTTCCTGGAAAGTTTGGAGGGCGAGCCAGAGGGCTTCCCGTGTGGCGCTCTCCTTGGCCGCGACGAAGTCCTGCTGGCTGTAGGCGTGGCCGACGCGGCAGCGGTATCGGCGAATCGGCTCGCCCTCGATCTCGCGGACGGCGCCGCTGCACTCGGGGCAGGTGAAGTCGGTGGCGCGGGTCGGGATGTCGCCCCAGTCATCATTGGCTCGGGCTCGTTCGGTGAATCGTGCCTCGATGCGCAGTGCCTCGGGAACGGGTGGAGATGGCGGCGCTTCCTGGGCTGCGAGTCGCACCAACATCGGCGCCAGCTCGGCGAGCGTCACCTCGTGCGCCGTCGGCACTGCCGCCAGGGCTCGGGTGGGCATCTCCGCATACGCCGCGTCGTTAGGCGACTGCACGATGGTGGCGCCGCCGCAACGATACACGGCGAGAAGTCCCGAGGCGCCGTCCCCGAGCAGACCCGTGAGGATGACACCGATCACACGGCCGCGGCAATGGACCGCCGCGGTGCGGAAGAGCGGATCGATGGCTGGGCGCACGCGGTTTTCACGCGGGCCGTAGATCACCCGAAGTCCCTCCGCGGTGAGCAGGAGATGCCGGTCTGGCGGCGCGACGTAAATGCGCCCGTGCACGAGCGGCATCCGATCCTCGGCGACCATGACCGTGAGCTTTCCGCGCTGGCTGAGAATACGGCCCAGGTAACTGGGAAACTGGGCCGAGGTGTGCTGGACGATGAGAACGGTTGCTGGCAGGTCCGCGGGGAGCTGGCCAACGAGGGTAGAGAGCGCCTCGACACCGCCCATCGATGCACCGACGACGATGATGTCACGTGTGGGCATGACGGAGGCCATGCAAGACGAGTCCTTCAGACGGGACAATGAGGCGGCGGACTGGTTGCAAGGAGAGCGCCAGCGCGCGTCATGCCCACGGGATCGAGCGGCGACGTCGGCGCCTAACGCGCGCCGCCGAGTTGGCCGAAATAGGCCTGCACGCACCATCGGGTCACACGGCGCATGAGCGCCTCGCGAACCGGAGTTCGCGCGCTCGCGCTGTGCACGATCATCGTGAGGCGCGTAATGACATCGCCGTGCAATGTGCCGATTCCGCGCTCGGAGGACACATACGCGCACACGCCGCGGCGCAGCGCGGGGTCGTCGATGGGCGTCGCGGTCAGCGCCGCGGCGATGGTCAATCGATGGTCCTCTGCTTCCGCTACTTCCTCGAGGGTCCGCTCCCGCGGACCACGTGGCTTGGAGCGATTTCGGAGCTGGTTCATCTACACTCAACGAGTTTCGCAGAGTCGCAATCTGGGTTGGCTCATATCCACGCGCCAATGAGCTCGGTCAGCTCGAACG
>DATEGN010000596.1:0-13011 GCA_035280125.1 Gemmatimonadaceae bacterium
CGCTCTGACGAAGCGACCTGCCTCGCCGCCAGAGCTTTACGCTCATGTAAAGCGGCACGAGTGGCGCCAGGACGAACGGAGGAGCCTCGTCGACTCCGAACACAAACCCCGCAATGCCGAGCCCCAATGCCCCAAGCGTGAGGAGAGCATAACCGCGCATCGTCTTGATGCGATCCATCAAGTTCACGCGGCCGTGCCAGAGTCGAAGATCCGCTCGCTGCTCCGGAGTCAGTGCGGTGAGATGATCGGGCTCGAGCTTCATTCCGTTAGGCAACTTCGCGCTCGGAGCGATGCTTGACCGTACGTCCGGGACGACGATTCGTCGCGGAGATACCGATGGCTCTGCGCGAGATCCGTCTGGGCGCGGCGAGGTGTATCGAACGGGCTCGCGATTGTCGGCGCGCCACGACGGCGCACCGCTCCGATCCGACAACAACGCCTCGCGCATTGCTGCTGCCGTCGGCCATCGATCTTCGCGAGACTTCGCGAGCGCCCGCTCGACTGCTTCCCGAAGAGACCGCGGCGTGTCTGGACGCAGCTCGAGAATCGCCGGGGGTGTCTCCGAGACGTGCTTCAACAGCAGCGCCATCGAGTTCCCCGCGTTGAATGGCAACCGACCCGTGAGCATCTGATAACCCAGCACGCCCAGCGAGTACACATCGCTCCGTCCATCGATCTCTCGATCGCCAATCGCTTGCTCGGGCGACATGTATGCTGGCGTCCCGACTGCAATTCCGGTGACCGTTAGTCGCGTGCTCGCCTCGATCGCCCGGGCAATCCCGAAGTCGGTGACCATCGCGCGACCATTCGTCTCATCGAGGAGGATGTTGTCGGGTTTGACGTCGCGGTGAATCACGCCACGTAGATGCGCATAGCCCAGCGCGTCGGCGATCTCCGCGAGGAGGCGACGCACTTCGTCGATCGGCTGCCGCGGCTCGCGCGTGAGGAGCATCGCGAGATTCCCGCCGTTGACGATCGCCATGACGATGAATGCCATCCCTTCGCTGGCTCCCACGTCGAAAATCGGGACGATGTGAGCGTGCGATAGCTGCGCGGAGGTCTGCGCTTCTCGCGTGAAACGCGTCCGAATTGCCGGATCGTGCGCGAGCTCCGGCGGCAACACCTTGATTGCGACCGGTCGATTTAGACGCTGGTCTCGCGCGCGGTAGACAACCGACATCCCGCCGCGACCGATCTCGCCCTCGATCTCATACTGCGGGCCGACCGCGGCTGCGACCTGTTCCTGAAGGGGCTCGCTCATGCGATATCATAACGTCCGATTGCAGACCAAACATAGGCCGGCGTGCCCACGCGCGAAAACCGGGCCGAGGAAGGAGAGACCCGAGCGAGCGCGGAGCGCGAGCGCGTTCAAATAAGCTTGTCGCGAGCACCAGCGAGCGACGGGTCGATGCCCAGTGGGGCGCCTTCGCGCCCCACTGGGCATGGACTCTGCCTCAGTCTCCTATGTACCTTCCTCAACGCTATGGCCGGTCTCTTCAGGCGATTGTTTCCAGAAACGATCTTTGCCCGCAAGCTCGAGCCCGCCGCCGAACGGCGGCTTCGTCTAGCTCAGGCTCGGGCCGAGGAATCAATCATCCGCGCGCACGTCGACAACGCGCTGATGTTCGTCGATACGCTCGCCGAGGATCTCTCCTTCGATCGCGCGATCGACACCTATATCCGCGAGATGTCGATCCCGGAGCCGTTGGCCAGCACCGTGGCAACGCGAACGCTCGTTGTGCTCGGTCAGGACCTCGTGCCGTATCGCCGTCGTGCCCAGGAATCAGACGAGTCCGAGCGGCCAAAGCTCCGCCTTGGAGAGGCGTCAGAAGGCAGAGAGCGGTCGATCAAACGCGCGTAGAGGAAAGAAGAAGACCAGAGTCCGCCAGAGGTGTTGGCGGACTCATTTTGCATGCGCTGATCCAGGCCTACGCTCGGCCCTCTGCCCTCAACCCACTACCCTCAGCCTGCCGGTCCCACACCGCGAGCACAAACAACACCACCGTGATGGCCGCGGAGCCGAGACACCAGCGGCAGATCGCGTGGAGGACGAACAGTTCCAGGTACGTGAGCCAGATCGAAAAGAGCAGACCGGCACCGGTGAGGTACACCAGCGCGTTCGTTAGGCGCGGTGATTCGGCGAAGCGCTCCTGTACTCCGGCAAACGACACCGCGAGGACAATTGCGTAGTAGCCGACGCCCCAGGCGGACACGGGCAGGCCGAGGAAATCACCCCATTTGCTCAGTTGGACCTTCTCGCACGATCCGCTGCCGCACGCGAGTGTGCCGATGTAGCCGAGCTTGTAGAGCGTCAGATACAATGAGAGAAAGACGCCAATCAATGCGATCAGCGCCATGGCCATTCGCCTATTCATCGAACCTAGCGCTTGGTCGCGCTCGTCTTTTTCGCGCTATCAGCCGGCGTCGCCAGTGGCGACCCTGACTTCGCGACAGCCGCATCGACGAGCGACTTGAATTCGTCGTACGTAACCGCGCCTTCCTGGATCTTGCCACCGATGATGAAGCTCGGTGTCGCGTTGATGTGCTGCTGAATCGCGAGCTCCTCGTGAGCTTGAACCTTCGCCTGCGTCTTCTTGCTGTCCACGCAGTCGTTGAACTGCTGTTGGTTCAGGCCGATCTGCTTCGCGAGATCCTTGAAGACGCTGTTAGGGTCGCTCGTTGCCTCGCCGTTCCATTGATCCTGCGCCTGGAATAGGGCGTCGTGCATTTGCCAGAACTTGCCTTGCTCATCAGCGCAAGCGGCCGCTCGTGATGCAGGCCAGGTATTGCGGTGCATCGACAGCGGAAAATCAATGAAGCGGAAGCGAATGAGTCCCTTGTCGACGAGGCGCGTGCGTACGTCCGGCTCGGTGAGACTCGCGAATCGGGCACACTGTGGACACTCGAAATCACCGAATTCGATGACTTCAATCGGCGCCGCCGCAGAGCCGATGACGTACCCGATCGACTGCACTTTGGGGAGCGTGCTGTCGAAGGGGCTCGCGTCGCGTGCGGCAGGGCGCTTCGCCATCCAGCTCAGCGCGCCAATGCCCGCCACCGCGATCACCGCAAGCGCGAGATAAAAGATGCGCGTCGAACTTTTGGGGGCTGCCGGCTGTCGTTTTCCCTTGCCCGGAGTCTGCTTCACCACTCCGGCTCCTCGCCCTCGTCCGGAGTCCACTCGGTTCTGTCCCATTTCGGATTTTCGGTGTTGTTGTTCTCGGCGTCGCGCACGATGCGGCGGCTCTCGGCGATTTCCGGAGTGTCGTAGGTCGCTCTGACTTCGTAATGAAAGAGCTCGCTCTTGATATCACCAATCAGACGCATCAGTTCACCCGCCTGATTGAGCAGCCCACCCTGCGCGTCTAATTCGAGAATCCTTGCGGCCAAGGCTCGCAAAAGAGCCTCGAGATTCCGCGCGCGCTTCTCGTCGTAGGTCTGTTCCGGCTGGTTCGACTCGTCCGCCATGCAGCTGGCCGTCTCGTCAATGAGGGAGGGAAGCTATGGTCTGACCACGCTTGGTCAAGCGCGCTTGGGGTCGATGGGCGATGGGTCGATTGCGTCCCGACGACCAATGACCAACAACCAGGTACCAATCACCAGCCACGAGCTTGCCATGGCACAGTTCGAGAATAGCATTGCAGCGCGGCTGGTCAGACGCCGTCTAGTGGACGATTCACCGTCGCGAAAGAGAACGCATCTGCCGCGCCGACGCCTGCTTGTAATACCCTGATCCTTCGAGGAGGCTCCCATCGACGCCGATCTGCTGCGCATACCTGTGGGACCCGGTTCGATGCACGTGGAGCGCTACGGGCACGGCGGCGCCGCCATCCTCCTCGTTCATGGCTTCGGCACCTGCAGCTTTCTTTGGCGGAGTGTTGCCCCGGAGTTCGCGCTCGCAAATCGCACTGCGTTTGCCGTGGACCTGTTTGGCTACGGTGAATCGGATCGGCCTTTTGACGCCGATTTCGGCATTGCCGCGCAGGCAGAGTACCTCGACCGCGCGCTCACGGCGTTGCGCGTCGCGCGTGCGACGGTCGTCGGCGTTGACCTTGGCGCTGCCATTGCGCTGCGGCTCGCCGCAACGAGACCCGAGCGTGTCGAGCGCATGGTGCTCGTCAATCCCATTGCGTACGACAATGTTCCGGCCGACGACGTCAAGGATTTGCAGAAAAACACGGGTCGTTATCTGTTTCGAATCTCGCGCGGCATTCTCGGCGCCGCGCCACTGATGCGTGATCTGCTTACGCGAAGTGTTGCGGATGCGTCGCACATGCCTGACAAGCTCGTCGCGCGTTATCTGGCGCCATACGTGGGCGGCGAGGGACTCAACCATCTGTTGATCCTCGCGCGCTCCATTGACGCCGAGGATCTGGATGAAATCGAGCTCACGCAAATAGATCAACCCACACTCATCGTGTGGGGAGAGCAGGATCAATTTCTTCCTCCACATGGGCGTGATAAGCCGGCGCCCGAACGACTCGCGGAGGAGATTCCCGGTTGCCGACTGGTGCGTCTGCCAACGGTCGGTCGATTAGTCCCTGAAGAGGCGCCCGAGGCGCTAATCAATCTCGTCTTGGAATTCGACGGTGCGAGCGTCGCGTAATGCCGAAGCCTCCGTTCGAGCTTTCGTTCGGAATGACTCCTGCACCTTCGTGCATTTGGAGGCCCGATACAACGATTTGGCGTGCGAGCGCGTCTGTAGGAGGAGAGACTGCGCTTCGTTAGATTGCTCTCGGCATTTCACCCTTTAGACGCGTACATGGCCAAACAGAAGAACCGAAGTAGGACCCCAGCAAACCCGACGCCTTTCGAGGAGGCACGGGACGAGCTGTTTCAACACATCATGCGGTGCGGCGTGGTCGAATCCGCTCCCGAGCATCAAGGCGAGTGGTTCAGCGAAACGATGCAGTACATGACGGAGCGATTCCCAGAGCTCAGCTCAGAACAGCTTGGCGAGCTGCGAAAGCTTGGTGAACGCTTCGCACAACCGCCGAAAAAGCACGACGCTGCTGACGTCTCCGCAGCTTGATCCGTAGATCGACGCCTCCATCAACCGATTGGGGGCGTCACTCGTTATGGGATGTGCCTGATGGCCGGCGCGACCCAATCAGCTCGTTGCGAGCGGGAGGAAGCAGCTCGGTCTGGTCGGCGTGTCAGCGCCGACCAGACCGATGTGGTCTGAGTACAACGCCAACGCGAAGTCCGCCTCCGAGCCCAACCTGGAGCGCGGGTGTGATGCTGGCGATGTGTGGTGCCTCGAGATCCACGACCACGACGAGATACTCACGGGTGGTCGTGCCCTGTTCGAATATCGCGCTCATTCCGCCGCCTATCGAGAGTCCCCACGGCACGTCGTTGAACGGATCGAACAGGAAGCGAGCGAGCGCATCGACGCGCCCGCTGTTGTAATTGACGCTGTCACGCCTCGTCACTCCACCGGCTCCGACCAGCTCCAGCCGAACGTAGTAACCGAGCGGCACGTTCGCACCAGCTCCGCCCTGAAGCGTTCCGGAGCTCGCGGAGCTCACATCGATCGCGTCAACGCGCAGCTCGAGTGGGGGAAAGTACGACCGCCCAGGCTGTTGTTGAGCGCATGCAGTCGATGGTAGCACAAGCGCGAGGAGCGTGATCGAAATCCATGGAAGCTCGACGCGCGAGCGCAGGCGGTGCATGGCGCACAAAGCTAGACATCGCCCAAGGTCCTTTCCAGCGCGTCGCTTGCCACGATTCGGGGCGAGGTCTAGCTTGGCTGATGTCGCTGCTTTCGACCGCACGGCGCAACCCGACGGCCGGTGCCCTGACGCTTGTCTCGCGATTACCAGCACATCGTCGCCGACTTCCTCGGCGTGCCGTCGACTCAATTGGCCGATCGTGCCCTCATCAGCGGCTTGGTGGTCGCCGCCGCGAGCGCCGCTGGGATGAATGCGTCCAGCGTTCCCACAATTCGAGAGCGCAAGGCGGGCGGCCTCACCGCGGCGCTGTTGCACGACGATTGCCACATCACCGTGCATGCGGTCCCTGAACGAGAGCTGCTGTTGGTGGATGTCCTCGCGCCCCGAACGATCGACGCCACGCGTGCGGTCGACGTTTTCGCTCGCCGTTTGACCGCGCGCAATGTGCACCGGGATGCGCGCGATCGTGCCTAGTGGCAAGAAGATTCACCAATGAGCGTTTGGCTACCGCCCGCGCATCTCGCGCTTTGCATCATCATCGTCGTCTGGAATATCGTCCTCGCCGGGCGAATCGCGCGCGTACCGCAAGCCCCGCGCGCTTTCGCTGCGCTCACCGGGCTGGCTGGCCTGCTCATCCTCCCGGCTCTTGTCGTCGCGCTCGCGACCACGAGTACAGTCACGGGACGCGCCATCTTCTACGTCGACTGGATCTGGCCCGTGCTGCTCACTGTGTTCGCGGCGCAAGCCGTGTACGCGCTCGCGCGGCGCCTCGTCAATCCGGCGTGGGGCATTCCGATCGCGATCTACAACGTCGTCATCGCCGCGGCCGGGATCGTCCGCTACCTCGCGTCGCGCGGTGTCGAGCCGTCGTATCCGCTCCTGCTCATCCTGGCCTCGCACACCGCGGCGCTGTCGCTGGCCACGACATCGGCCGCGATCTCGAACCCGCTCTACCTCAACGTCCCGATGATTGCGCCCGCATTCCCGGCACTCCGTCCCGTGACGGCGAGCTTTCGGGCCCTCCTGTCCGCGGTCGCGTTAGGCTGGTCGATCGGTATCGCCTTTCAATTGCCAGTCGCGATCAAGGCCGTGCGCAGCTATCGCGCGCACGCGTCGGATCGACTCACCGAGCGCCCCGAGGGTGACTTCGCGATTGGCGTGAAGCTCTTTCCGGATGTGGGCAGTCCTCCACCGCCCACCGCCGTCGAGAATGATCTCGCGCTCGCGGACACGCTCACCGCCGACGTCGTCGCCGTCACGGTCGTCCCGGATGTCACGAATCAGGTACTGGACTCGCTCGCCCGCACGCTCGATCAGCTGCAGCGCGACAGCACGCTGCTCATCGTGACACTCGGCTACCGAGGGAAGCTGCTCCCGGAACTGCGGCGCGTACCGCTCGATCCGCGCGCGCGCCTCGCCGCGATTCGTCGAATCGTTAGGCGATTGCGACCGGACATCCTGCTGCCTGCTGAAGATCCGTACGGCGTCGGCGAACGACTCCTCGGGCGCCTTCAGCTTCCCGTCTGGCAGGACTACTTCACCGCGGCCGCAGCGACAGCCAAATCGGTCGATCGTCGAATACGCATCGGCGTTTCAGCGGCCGCGTTCGACTCGCGCGACAGTGCGCTCTACGCCTGGGCTGCCGGTCCCGCGTCGCCGATCGACATCCTCGGTTTCTCGCTCTTTCCGGATCGGCGGGGTGCCGAGGCACTCGACGCGTACACGCGGACCGCGGACCGATGGATGGCTGTCGTTCCCCCAGCCAAGCAACATTGGGTCTTTGCCGCCGGCGGATACCCGCTCGCGCATGGTGAGGCGAGTCAAACCCAGTCGATCTGGGGCGTTCTCGCGTGGGCGACAGCTCGCCCCGCAATCAAGGGATTGGTCGTCTACGAAGCCGGCGACTATGGCCAGGAGCGCGGCCTGCGCTCGCCAACTGGCCGACTCCGTGAAGCGACGTTCTATGTGATGGGCGCCATGCGCGCGTTGCGAGAAGCGACGATTTCGACGCCGACGCCCTGATCCCGCACTGCCACGCTACACGGCGCGTTCAACTCCGCGAATGATGCCCTCGACCCTGCGATCGGGATCGAAGTTCTTCTGTGCGAGCGCTTGCATTCGCTTCGCGGTCACCGAGCGCACGTTCTTCTCGTAACTTTCGAGATCACTCAACTTGCCGAAGAGCCATGCATCGATGACGTCGGCGAGCACGGAGCTTCCATTCTGTTGCTGGATCGCGTGAACGCCGATCGCGTAGGTTTGCGCGCGCTCGAGCTCTTCGGCGGTCACGGGCTCGTCACGCAGACGTTGGAACTGAGCCAGCAAGCCGTCCCGCGCGACCTGCTCTTTCTCGGGTGACGTCGCGATGTACGCGCCGAAGGTACCCGCCGCACGCCGCGCCGAGCTGAACGCCGTGACGGTGTAGCATAATGATTGTTTGTCCCGAAGTTCGTCGAAGAAGCGGCCACCCAATCCGCTCGCGACGCTGGCAATCATGGACGCGGCGAAGCGGTCTGGATCGCTGCGTGAAGGGCCGGGAAACAGCACGCCCATTGCCGTTTGCGCTTTGTCGCGTCGTTCGGCAGATGTCGTCAGTCCTCGCGGCCACTCCGGATTGATCAGCCGCGGTGCTTCTCCCTTCCCCAGTTCCGCAAACTCGTGCGCCGCGAGCTCGGCAAGGGCGTCCGGGTCGCCGTCACCAACGAGGACGATCACCGGTGCCGCGTTAGGGCCGAGCACGTGCTCGCGATGCCAGACGATCGCATGCGTGCGCTCGATGGCGCGGAGTGACTCCTCGGTTCCAGTCGCCGGCACCCCATACGAATGTCCGTGAAAGGCTGCCTGCGTCGCGAGACGCATCGGATAACGGAACATATCGTCGCGCGCCGCGATGACGTCGGAGATGGCGACGGTGCGCTCGGTCTCCAGCGCGTCGTTGTCGAACGTCGGATGTTGCGACACATCCGCAAGGAGCGCGATCGCCGCAGCAGCATATGACGTCGGCACCGAGATCGTCCAGCCAAAGCTGTCCGAGCCCACCGCACCACTCACGCTGCCACCCAATACTTCCGCCTCTTCGGCGATCTGCAACGCGGTACGGGTCGTGGTGCCCTTCTGCGCCGTACGCACCATCAGCGTCGTTAGGCCACCACTCGCGTCGGTCTCCTCGCTCGCGCCGCCAAGCGCAAACACACCGGCGTGAACCAGCGGCGCTCCGGCCTTGAGTCGGACGAGAATCGGCAAGCCCGATTGCGCTTCGTACACATGCACGCCGCCTTCCACGCGAACTCGTCGTACACTGATTCGCTCGGGCGGGGGCGCCGCGGGCTGATACGGCGTGCCGGATGGAAGTGCGTCCGGGCGGCCCTGCTCCAGCAACTCGAGCATCGCGCCCGGATTCGCCGCCACGACGTCGGTGCCGTTAGGCCGGTACACGATGACACCCGCTTGTTCCGGCATCAAATACCGCGCGGCGACGTCGACCAACTGGTCTGACGCGGTCGTCAACAGACGTTCCACATACCAATCACCGAGTCGCCAATCGCCGAGCGCCTCCCACTCGGCAAGGTAGTTCGCCTGACCTTCCATGTCCTCCAGGCGGCGGACCCAGCGCGATTCGTACAAACGCTTCGCCCGCGTCAGCTCGTATTCGCCCACGCCTTCTTCACGGGTGCGACGCAACTGGTCCCACGTCGCGCGCGCGGCTGCCATGGTCGTCCCAGGTGGCATCTCGGCGTGTATGACAAAGACGCCGAGCTCTGTTGGCGTGTAGTCGTACGCGCTGATCGCGGACGCCAGCTTCCGCTCGCGCACAGCGCGGTACAACCGCGACGCTCGTCCCGCACCGAGCACCATCGCCAGCAGATCGAGAGCCGGTGTGTCGACATGTAGCGTGCCTGGCGTACGCCAGCCCATTGCCAATTGCGTCTGACCGATATCTCCCGTCATCTCGCGATAACGAAAGCCTCCCGTGCCTTCTTCGTTAGGCCCGGGGGAGCGTTGCGGTGTGCCGCCCGGCAGCGAACCGTAGAGGCGCTCGACCTCTCGCATCGCTTCGTCCGGATCTACGGCACCAACGATCGACAAGACCGTATTGCCGGGATGATAGAAGTTGCGATAGAAGCCGAGCAGCGCGTCGCGCGTGAGTGCACGCAGCCCCGGCTCGCGGCCGATTCGCCAACGACGGATGCGATGCTGGTCGTGCAATAGCTCATAAAGCGTTTCGGTCGCAACGGCAGGAGGATTGTCGGCCTTTCGTTTCGCCTCCTGAATGATGACTTCGAGCTCACGCGCCAACTCATCGGAGTCAATCAGCGAATTCGCGTACGCGTCCGCTTGCACCTCGAGCCCCGCACGGAAACCGGACGACGGGAGGACTGTGTAATAGCTCGTGTGATCGTAAATCGTCGCGGCGTTCAGGTAGCCGCCCACCGCTTTGGTCTGCTTTGCGATCTCACCCACGCCGCGCGTCGGTGTGCCCTTGAAGTACATGTGCTCGAGCACGTGAGCGATGCCGACGATATCATCCGTCTCGTCGAAATACCCGGCGCTCACGAACGTCACGATGGCGACGACGGGTGCGGAGTAATCCGGCTTGATCAGAACCTTCAACCCGTTGCGGAGCACCGTTCGGTGCACGGTTGCTGGCTCGATTGCAAACAGCGTCGTGGCGGTCATGTGAGCAAGCTAATCACCCCAGCCATCGCATCACTGCGCCGCCAGCGAACGCGTGCGGAGAATCCAGAGGCCGATAACAAAACACACCGTTCCGTAGCCCGTCAGCCAAAGCTGCATCGCCCACGGAAAGCTCGTTGTCGTCCCTGCCACGTACGAATAGAGCTCCGAGGCACGATGCATGGGCGGGAGTAGGTGCACCAGCCATCCGCGAATTCCTGCGTCTTCACCCCACATACCCCAACCGAGTGACGAGACGATTGCGACCGTCACGAGGGACAGCCAGTCGAAACGCCAGATCGTCGACAGCATGAATCCAATGCCCCCGAATGCGACATACATCCCGGCGACCACCGCGATGAAGCTGAGCGGCAAGAGTGGACGCACGATGAGCGCGAACCCCGTGAGCAGAAGCAAGCTCACTGTCACCAAACCGCTGCCATGCGCGAGGAACGCATTCGCGTAAAATCGCGGTGCGCTCACTGGCTTCGCGAAGTAGAAGCGGTAGAAGCCCGTCTTGCGATCGGTCGCGACGATGCCGTTCGTGGCGAACAATGTCCCGAGCAGAATGAACGACGACATCGAGTCGCTGAAGAATCCTTGCACCACACTCATCGGCAAGGTCGAGAGCGTGTAGCGGCGCCCATTCGTCATGGAACCATTGAGAATGGGCATGAGTGTCAGGTAGGCGTACATCGCGACAACGGCCGCCGTCGCGGGCGCCTGGTGCAGCATGTAGTCGTGATACTGCCACCAGAAATACCGGCCAAGTCTCGCGTGACGGTGTGTCATCCTGAGCGGAGCGACGGATCTACTTTGTCGGTCTCCGTGGTTCGAACCGCTTCGCGAAACTCCCGCTCGAGCGACGAATACACAGGCGCGACCGACGCCACGAGCACGCCCTTCTCGAGCAAGCTGCTCAACGACTCATTGAGCGCTTCGACGGACATCGCGGGCAACTCGAATTCACCGGGGGCCACCTCGCGTGCGCTCGACAGTAGGTCGCGCGCGGTGACCGTGCCCCGCGCGATCACAATTCGATAAGGGATGGATCCGGATTCCGTCGCCGTCGCACGTGTCTGCACGACGCGTTGCACGCGTCCGTGGTCGATTATGGCCACGCGATCGGCAACTCGCTGCAGCTCATCGAGATTGTGCGACGCGATGAAGATCGCGCGCTCCGGACTCCGCAATTCGCCGACAATCTCCCGAAAACGTTGCGTCCATACCGGATCCAGGCCGTGCGTCGGCTCGTCGAGGATCACGAGCTGTTCGTCGTGAAGCAGCGCCTGCGCCAAGCCGACGCGTTGGAGGTTGCCCTTCGAGAGTTGGCGAATCTGCTTGCCCCAATGCTCCACCAGGCCGAGGCGTTCGACAAGCTCCACGACGCGCTCTCGCACACGCCCGGTCTCGACGCCGGCGAGGAGCGCGTAACGCGACAGCGCCTCCTCGAGGCGCCAGCGAGGCGGGATCGTTACGAGCTCCGAGAGATACCCAACACCGTGTTGCTCGACGAACTCTCGCGGACGTGATCCGGCGATCGTGATCGCGCCACTCGTTGGCTTCAGGTAGCCGAGCAGCAGCGCGATGAGTGTACTCTTACCTGCCCCGTTTGGCCCAGCAAGGCCGAAGACCTCTCCGCGACGGATGTCCAGACTGATGTCGACGACCGCGTCGACGCGACGACGCAACCCACGATAGGTTTTGCCGACGTTGTCCAGATGGACGAATGGTGATTCGCCCAGCGTCGCGGCGCTCGTTAGGGGTGAGGCGCGGTGGCGGGCGGCATCGGCGTGCCCGGCACGGGCTGACCGTTCATTGGCGGCGCACCGACGGCGGCGCAGCGGCTCCAATCGCCTTGACCCGCGCGATTGAGCCAAGTCTGTGCTTCTGTCGGGCGGCCAAGTCGCATCATCGCGCAGCCCAGATATCCCATCGCCATGTGATCGCTCGTATCGGCGTTGACCGCGCGAACGAGGAATCGGCGCGCCAGGTCGTAGTTGCCGGCGCTCAGCAGGTAAAGGCCCAGCTCGCGCAGCGCGACGGCGTTCTGCGGGCCTAACGACACAGCCGTTTGCGCTTCCTGGCCGGCAACCGTCATGTTGCCGACCTCCCGCGCCATACGCGAGAGATAGACGTGCGGAAGGGGATCGTTCGGATTATCACGCGCCGCTTTCGTGAACTCGCCGACTGCCTGCTCGCGCTGACCGCGTCGATACGCGTCGATCCCCGCCTGTAGGGATTCGTTCTTTTTGCCGAACCAGCCCTGCGAATACGCCGCGAACCCGACACCAGCGAGCAACAGGATCACGACGCCGGCGAGAACCGCCTTGACCCATGGTTCCAGTCCATCACGCGGCGGCGGCACCGTTTCGGGTGCGCCGAGGGGCGAACTACGCATCCCCTCGGTGTTGAGCGCGATCGGCTTGGGCGCCGCGGCGCCAGCCTGATCGGACATCAACCCAGATTCAAACTTCAGAAACGCGTCCCGTGCCGCGTCGAGATCCGACGCCGTTGGCTCGTAATCGGTCGCGTGGGCACGCTCGCTTGCAGCGTGAAACTCAGCCAACGCGTTTGCTTGCTCGAATGACAGCAGCTGACGTTGTCGCGCTTCGCGAATCAGCGGTTGCCCACTCAGCGTGGTGCCCCCTACGAGCGAGCG
>DATEGN010000597.1:0-7053 GCA_035280125.1 Gemmatimonadaceae bacterium
CGCGCGCAAGCCTCGCACCGCATACCGCAGATCCTGCAGCACGGCGCTCCACCATTCGACGCGCCGCGCATGCTCCGCGCGTGAGCGATCGATTGCCTCGAGATGCGACCGCGTGCTCTCGATATCGCCGAAGCGAAGCTCCGCCTCGCGTCGCGCGTTGGCTTCGCTCATGCCCTTTTCCATGTAAAACCTCACCGTCATATCGAAGTGAAAGCGCAGCTCGTCATCGACCGCGCGCGAGACACGGCGCGCGCCGAGGTCGATTCGGAAGAGACGACGAATGCCGCGCGGCAGCACGGGTGCTAGTGGCTGGCTGCGGGAGCGTGCGCGACTTGCAGCACCTTGAAAACGGCGCGCGCATAACGCGTGAAGACATCCGTCTGGCTGCGGAGCTGCTTTCGACCGGTGGCGGTGAGCTCGTAATACTTGGCCTTCCGGTTGTTCTCGGAGACGCCCCACTCGCTGGCGAGCAAGCCGCGCTTTTCCATCCGGTGAAGCGCGGTGTAGAGCGCGCCTTCTTCGATCTGGAGGTCGTCGTCGGTCGTATCGCCGATCCAGCGCGCGACCGCATAGCCGTGCATCGGACCCCAGGTGAGGGTCTTCAGGATGAGCAGGTCGAGGGTGCCCTGAAGAAGGTCGAGGTCAGACACGGCGGCTTACCCCTGAATGGTTGAGGGGGAAGACTGGTGTGCCGGAAGATTCTTGTCAAGACAGGCGAGATGCTCGCCGCGTTGGGCACTCACGCTGTCGAGGTCTCTGCTTCCTCCGCTCGTAGCCGCCCCAGAGCCGTTATCGCGGCCGTAACGTCGTACACCGCGTGTACTGCCATCGCCACGTAGAGTGTGCCGGTCGCGCCGACAACGGCTTGCATAACGAGGCCGATCGCGAATACCCATCCCATGCTCTTCGCGCCCTGCGGGTAATGCACCACTGCGAAGGCAACCGCGCTGAGGAGAGCGGCGATGATGAAGCTCGCTGTTGCCGAAGCCAGCAGGACCACGAGCACGCCCCGGTACGCGGTCTCTTCGGCGACACCCGCGGCCACGGAGACGAGCAGCCAGAGCACCCATTGTCCTCTCGTCTCCGGCAAGAGATGACGCATCCACATCGATCGCCTCTCGTCGGGCGTCCGCAGATGCCACGACAGCGCGCCTACGGTCAACAGGAAGGTGAGCGCGCCGATCGCCACGGCGATGGTGCCGAGGCTGAGACCTCTCCAAGTCCAGAGCGCCATCCCCTCCGACCGAGCAACGAGGAAAGCGAAGAGAAAAAGAAGCAGCTGCACCAGCAAGGCCCGAGTCAGCAGATCGGCTCGCTGTGGCGCGGGTTGCCATCGGCCGGCGACGATCGACTTGCTTCGCACCGCGCCGATCGGCATCACGACAAGCATCAGAAGTACAAAGACGGCCGATTGAACGTCGAATCGAAGCGGCGTCAAAGGCGGAAATCGAAGCCCCGTTACCATGCGCGATCTTGAGCGACTCGGCCGTGCGCGTCAGCTTGCTTCTTCGCCACCGTACGACACCCGGCTAGCTACGTCAAGCTTGCTCGCTAGCGCTCGCAAGACGTTTTATTTGGAGCGCGCGATGCGCGCCCTCCCGCTCCTCTTCCATCTGGAATCGTGCCTGAGCTTCCAGACATCACCGTTTATGTCGAAGCACTGAATCGGCGGGTCGTCGGGTCCACGCTCGACGACGTGCGACTTCGGAGCCCATTTCTCCTACGCAGCGTCGATCCGCCAATCTCGGCGGTGCGAGGCAAGGTAGTCATGGACGTCAGCCGACTCGGGAAGAGGATCGTCTTTACGCTCGAGGACGAGCTTCATCTCGTGCTGCATCTCATGATTGCGGGCCGGCTCAAATGGCGCGAAGCAGGGAAGAAGGTGTCGGGCAAGATCGATCTTGCTGCGTTCGACTTCTCGACTGGAACTTTGCTGCTCACCGAGGCTGGCTCGAAGAGGCGGGCCTCACTTCACCTCGTTTCGGGTGGCGGCGCGCTGGCGAGCTTCGATCGCGGCGGGCTCGAGGTGCTCACGGCTACTGCCGCGGAGTTCGCCGAGCGCCTGACGAGAGAGAGCCACACGGTCAAGCGCGCGCTGACGGATCCGCGATTGTTCAGCGGCATCGGCAACGCCTATTCGGACGAAATTCTGCATCGCGCGAAGATGTCGCCGGTGAAGTTGACGCGTCGCCTGAGTGGCGCCGAGACGGAGACTTTGTTCGACGCCACACGAGCGACGCTCACTGAATGGACAGATCGGCTGCGCGAGGAGATTGGCGATGGATTTCCGGAGAAGGTGACGGCCTTCCGTGAGGCCATGGCGGTTCACGGGCGATACGGCGAGCCCTGTCCGGTATGTGGCTCGCCGGTGCAACGGATTCGTTACGCCGACAACGAAACGAACTACTGTCCGACGTGTCAGACGGACGGAAAACTCCTGGCCGATCGCGCGCTTTCGCGGTTGCTGAGAGAGGATTGGCCGCGATCGCTCGAAGAGCTCGAGGAGATGAAAGAAGGGACCAGGGGGTAGAGCGTAGGCGTGGCGACTAGGGTCGGGCGCCGAAATCGTGTGGTGGCCCTGGTCCCGGCTAGAACCTCAGTCGTCCGTCAACCGCATCCTGCCTTCGCATACAATAACGGACGTTCCGCCGCATCGTACTGCCACGATCTTGCCCGCCTTTTTGTCGACTTCGACCTCGAGAATGCTCGGCCGGCCCATCTCGAATCCTTGCTCGATGACCCAGCGGAGCGTGCCATCGAATCGTGGATCTCGTGCCGCCAGATAGCCGCCGAGTCCAACCGCGGCGCTGCCGGTGGCGGGGTCCTCGGGGACGCCAATGAGAGGCGCGAACACGCGCGCACGCACGTCAGACGTCGGGCGTTCCGCGTCGAGCGAGAAGACCATGACTTTCTCGGTGACGTAGCCGCGAAGAGTTTCCTCGAAGACATCTGTCTTGACGCGCGCGCGCGCCACGGCCCGTTTATCGCGCAGCGGAACGAAGAGAAATGGCGTACCACAGGAGATGGCCTCGGCGGGCATTTCGCTCCCGACGAGGTCATCCGTCGTCAAGGAGAGCATCGCTGCTAGGCGATCGGCACGTGGCGGGGGAGTGAGCACTTCGGGCAGCTTGGCGACCGTCAACTGTGCGAAGGTTGGCTTTCCGTCCGTCGCGCGAATTGTCACCGGCACCGGCCCGACGCCTTCTTCGAGGACAATGTGTGTCTCGTCGCCGGTGAGCTCGACTGCTCCAATGGTCGCGAGAACGTGCGCGGTGCCGACGGTCGGATGGCCTGCAAACGTCAGCTCGCTCCCAGGGGTAAAGATTCGTACGCGGCAGGTATGCTTCGGATCGGTGGGCGGCAGCACGAAAGTGGTCTCGGAGTAGTTGAACTCTCGTGCGATGCGTGGCATAAACTCAGGTGGGATTCCTGATGCGTCGGGGAACACGGCGAGCTGATTTCCGCCGAAGAGGCGGTCGGTGAAGACGTCGGTGGTGAGGTAGCGTGGATGCATGGCGGTAACTGTCTGAGGTGCTAGGCGATAGGTGTTAGGTGCCAGCGAAAGGATTCTCTAGCACCTAGCACCTATCACCTAGCCCTAACCTAAAGTCCAATGGCAGGACTCCCGTAAGCTTTTGGTCATTTTCTCGCGCACCTCGGCACCTTGAGCGTGCGCGACGTTTACCAATTCGATTGACGCATACCAGCTCGTAAAGCAGCACATGGCGAATTGGCTCGAATCGCTTTTCGCGTTTCTTTTCAAGTACCGGCCGGCGGTTTTCGAGAAGGGAGACTTTGCCTTAGGCTCTCCCACCTCGGTAATCGTGCTGCTTATCGCGGGCGCGCTCATCGGCATTCCCGCGATCCTCACGTACGCCGCCGTGCGTGGAAAAAGCACGCGCCGCGATCGATTGATCCTCGGTGCGTTGCGCGGCGCGGCGATCCTGCTCGTCGTCTTTTGCCTGTTCCGACCGATGCTGCTGCTGTCGGCAGCTGTACCGCAGCGGAACTACATCGGTGTACTGATCGACGACTCGCGGAGCATGCAAATCGCCGACGTCGACGCTGGCGATGCGCGGCCGCAGACCCGCGCGGATGTCGTGCGGCATCTCGTCGCCGGCCCCGACAGCTCGATTCGAAAGGCGCTCGGTGACCGATTTCTGGTCCGGTACTTTCGATTTTCGTCCGGCACGCAGCGGATCGTGAGCGCCGATGACGTGACTTTCACGGGCACGAGCACGCGGTTGGGTGACGCGATCGAGCACGCCCGTCAGGAGCTCGAAGCGGTACCGCTTTCTGGCTTGGTGCTCTTCACGGATGGCGCCGACAACGCCAGGACGCCCCTTGGCGACGAGCTACTCTCGTTGCGAGCGAAGTCGGTGCCCGTGTTCACCGTCGGCGTTGGGCGGGATCGTTTCGACAAGGACATCGAGATTCGCCGCGTCGAAACGGCGCGCACTGCGCTCAAGGGAAGCGCGCTCGTGGCGGACGTACTCGTTAGGCAGCGTGGGTACGGCGGTCAGAAGGTTCCGCTCGTCGTGGAAGACGAAGGACGAGTGATTGCGTCGCAGGACGTCGCGCTGCCCGCCGATGGTGACCTGGCACCGGTCCGTATTCATGTCGCGATGAACGACGCGGGCCCTCGTACGCTGACGTTCAAGATCGCGGCGCAGCCCGGCGAACAGGTGACCCAGAACAACTCGCAGCAGGCACTGGTCGTCGTTCGTGACCAGCGAGAAAAAATTCTGTACGTCGAGGGCGAGCCGCGTTATGAGATGATGTTTATACGTCGCGCCGTCGCCAACGATTCCAACCTGCAATTGGTGACACTGCAGCGCACCGCGGAGAACAAGTTCCTGCGCCTCGATGTCGACAATGGCGAGGAGCTCGCGGGTGGGTTCCCGAAGACGCGTGAGGAGCTGTTCAAATACCGTGGAATCATCCTGGGGAGCGTCGACGCGAGTTTCTTCACGCGCGATCAGCTCCAGATGCTCGCTGATTTCGTCAGTGTGCGCGGTGGCGGAATGCTCTTGTTGGGCGGGCGCCACGCGTTCGGTGAGGGTGGATACGCGGGTACGCCGCTCGCGCCCGTGATGCCGGTCGTGATTGCCGGCGAGGCTGTCCCGGATTCGTTGACTTTCCTTGCCGACATCAAACCGGAGCTGACACCCGCGGGCGCGGCGAGCGCGGCGACACAAGTCGCGGCGACGGACGAGAAGTCGAGCGAGCGCTGGAAGACGGTGCCGGCCGTGACGAGTGTGAACTTCGTGCGCGGGCTCAAACCAGGCGCGGTGGTGCTCGTGAATGGTGTCGTACCCGATGGCCAGCGAGCCGATGGGCCAGAGGGGCACGTTCGGCATTACGAGCAGCCAGTGCTCGCGTATCAGCGCTACGGCAAGGGCCTCGCCATCGCGCTGCCGGTGCAGGACACGTATCTCTGGCGAATGGAGTCCGCTGTCGACGACCAGACATTCGTGACGTTCTGGCGTCAGATGCTGCGCTGGCTCACGAGTGACGTGCCGAACAAAATCACAGTCAGTGCGCAGAGCGACGTCATCGCAACGCGTGAGCCGATTGCCCTGACGGCGGATGTCGCGGACAGCGGCTTCGTCATGCGCAATGATGCGCACGTCGTGGCGCATGTCACCGCGCCGTCGGGCGCGACGCGCGATATCCCGATGGAGTGGGCGGTCGATCGTGACGGTGAATATCGCGCGACGTTCACGCCTGACGAGGCGGGCAACTATCAGATCATCGCTGACGCGAGCACGCCGAGCGGCAGTGGTGCGCGCGCGCGCGGGGCCGCCGACACGTCGCGCGATCGGACGAGTGATCCGACCTACGTGCGAGTGAACCCATCAGAAGACGCGTCGCGAGAGTTCGTCGACGCGGAGATGCGGGCGTCGTTGTTGCAACGCATCTCGCGCGAGACGGGCGGAAAATTCTACACGCCGGCCACCGTCAGCTCGCTCCCCGAGGACATTGCGCTGAGCAGGCGCGGCGTCACGGTCGTGAATCAGATGGATTTGTGGGACATGCCTTTCATCTTCCTCACGCTCGTCGGTCTCGTATGTGGCGAGTGGGGCTATCGGAAGAAGCGAGGCCTGGTATGAGGTGCGCGTTGTCATCGCGAGGAGCGCAGCGACGAGGGATCTGCACGTTGCTGCTTGTGCTCTCCGCTGTACCCTCTGCGCTCTCCGCCCAACGCACGCATCTTCTCATCGTTTCGGGACTCGGTGGCGAGCCCAAATACAGTGAGCAATTCAGAAACTGGGGCCTCGCGCTCGCTGACGTCGCCCGCAAGCGGTACGGGATGCCGGACTCGGAAGTCGTGTATCTCGCCGAGGACGGCGCAAAGGACCCTCGGATCGGGGGCGTTTCAACGAAGGTGAACGTCGAAGCAACGCTGTCGCGATTCGCGAAGGACGCTGCGCCCGGTGACGAGATTGTGATTGTGCTCATTGGGCACGGCAGCGGATCGCAGGACGACTCGAAGATCAGCCTGCCCGGACCCGATATGAGCGCGCGCGACTTCGCCAAGGATCTCGGGGCATTCAAGACGCAGCAGGTGGGCTTCGTCGACCTAACGAGCGCGAGCGGCGACATGCTGCCGGTGCTCTCGGCGCCAAATCGCGTGATCATCACCGCGACGAAGAGCAGCTTCGAACGGAACGAATCGGTGTTCGTGAAATATTTCGTCGCCGC
Organism: Gemmatimonadaceae bacterium; assembly: GCA_035280125.1. Classification (GTDB taxonomy): domain Bacteria; phylum Gemmatimonadota; class Gemmatimonadetes; order Gemmatimonadales; family Gemmatimonadaceae; genus AG2. The sequence goes on from DATEGN010000597.1 coordinate 6,706, forward strand.
GCTGACCGGGGACGGTGCCGATGTCGACAAAGACGGGCGCGTCTCGCTTCTCGAGGCGTATCGTTATGCGGTGACGGAGACCAAGCGTTATTACGACGATCAGGGTCGCTTGCAGACCGAGCACGCGCAGCTCGACGACGACGGCGACAAGAAGGGGACGGCCGAGCCGGAGATGCGCGTCGCGACCGGTGACGGCGCACTCGCGCGCCGCATCTTTCTCGGTGGTGGCGCGTACGCGTCGATGGCTGGGGCGAACGATCCGAGGCTGGCGGCATTGTACAAGGACCGTTTTGCGCTCGAAGGGCGCATTGACCAGTTGAAGAAGCAAAAGGCATCCATGAACGCCGA
>DATEGN010000598.1:0-3209 GCA_035280125.1 Gemmatimonadaceae bacterium
GGCCCCAGCTCGGACATGCCCAGCTCGCAAACCATCTTGCGCGCGAGCTCGGTGGCGCGCTCGATGTCGTTGGCGGCGCCGCTGGTCATCTGCCGCAGGAACAGCTCCTCTGCGACGCGTCCGGCCATCAGGATGGCAATCTGCGATTCGATGTACGGCTTGGAGTGCGAGTAGCGGTCGGCCTCGGGCAGCTGCATGGTCACACCGAGCGCGCGGCCGCGCGGAATGATGGTCACCTTGTGCAGCGGATCGGCGTCGGGCAGCATCGCCGCGACGACTGCGTGTCCCGACTCGTGGTAGGCGCACGTCACGCGCTCGTGCTCGCTCATGACCACCGATTTCCGTTCAACGCCCATCAGGACCTTGTCACGTGCGGCGTCGAGATCCGCGTTGGCCACTGTCGAGCGACCGTGCCGCGCCGCGGTGAGCGCAGCTTCGTTCACGACGTTGGCGAGGTCGGCACCCGAGAAACCGGGCGTGCCGCGCGCGATTGATCGCAAATCGACGTCGGAGTCCAGCGCCATCTTGCGCGTGTGAACGCGAAGGATCTGCTCTCGACCCTTCAGATCGGGATTGCCGACGGTGACCTGACGATCGAAGCGGCCCGGGCGCAGGAGCGCCGAATCCAGGACATCGGCACGATTGGTGGCCGCAACCACGACGATGCTATCGGTGCGCGAGAAGCCGTCCATTTCCACCAGGAGCTGGTTCAGCGTCTGCTCGCGCTCCTCGTGCGTCACGGAGTTGCCGCCGCGGTTGCGGCCGACGGCATCGAGCTCGTCGATGAAGATGATGCACGACGGGTGACGACGCGCTTCACGAAACAGCTTCCGGACGCGCGCCGCCCCGACGCCTGCGTACATCTCGACGAAGTCGGATCCGCTGGCGGAGATGAACGGAACACCAGCCTCGCCGGCCATCGATCGCGCGAGCAGCGTCTTGCCGGTGCCAGGCGGCCCGACCAGGAGAATGCCACGTGGAATCCGTCCGCCGACTGAGGCAAATCGCTCGGGGCTTTTGAGGAAGTCGACGATCTCTCGCACCTCGTCCTTCGCCTCGTCGACGCCGGCGACATCGTTGAACGTGACGGTCACGAGTTGTGGATCGATCGTCTTCGCCTTTTCGAGCGTCGGCACCCGTCCCGTGACGACGCGGAAGAGGAAGAAGCCGAGGAGGCTGAACACGAACAGGCCGATGGCAAAGGGGGCGTAGCTGGCCAGGGGCGACGGATCATTGCGACTGACGTCGAAGCGCACGCCACGCTCGATCAGGCGCGTCACGAGCGACGGGTTCGTCGTCATGTAGCTGTGGGGCGTCACGGCCTCCGCGCGCCTGCCGTCGCGGCGCACGAAGACGATGAGATCGCCGTCGACGGTCACAGAGCTGATCCGGTTCGCCTGCACGTCGTTCAGAAAATCGGAGAACGCCACAGCTGCGGGCACGGTCGTCCGCTCGTAGCGAATCACGACAACCGCAGTGATGATGGCGATCAGAGCGACGACGATGGTGGCAATCCAAATGAGGCGGGCGCGAGGCGACTTGCGTTGAAACACAGAATTCCCCTAAGCACGCGAATAGAAGCCTCGCTGTGCGCTTCCATCGCGTCTGAAACAGCTCGGTTTGCGTGAGGAACGCCGCTAGGCGATCGCCGCTCGGTCGCGTTGCGTGCGCGTCTCCAGATTTTACCCGATGTCAATCCGCAGAGCTGTGTGGAACACAGCCATGCATCTGCTGATCCGCGGCGTCACGACAGCAGTCCCACTATCGACACCACATCGGCGTGAGGGATAGGCGTTGGGCGACGCTCGCTAGGGCTTTGGAGCGTCGATACGCGGACCCTTGAACGCACCCTCGACAGCGTGGACGACGAGATGGGTGACGTCACCTCTCTCGTCGGGGACGAATTCCACAATGGCGCCGCGGAACGCGAACATCGTCGACGACTGCGGGACCATCCGTCCGCTGCCGAATCCTTTCACGTCCGCCATCAGCTGATCGCCCTGCACGGACATCGTCGCGATCGACTTGCCGCGCGGAGTCATCACTTCGTACACGCCCGCGTATTTGGCAAGTATCGCGGGGTCCACGCGGATCTCCGACGTCTGCGTACTTTGCGGCTGGACGAAGTGCTGACGATCCTTTTCGTTTTCAGTGCAGACGAATTCCAGCAGCTCGGTGTCCGGGTCGTAGACCAGCTCCGTCGTCAGCGTCCAGGACCGCGTAAACGTCTTCGGGTCGTCGACTGTCATCTGCAGATCGATGTGTCCGAAGTCACGGCGGCGATATCGCTCCGTGATTCGGAGACTCTCCGTATGCGGGTGCGCAGGGCGCCCGACGAGCGATTTGTCGTTGAACCCGATCGTCTCGACGACCAGCGCATCACCCTCCCAGCGCCCGACGGAATAGCCTTGCCACGTGGGGTTGGGATCGACGGGAAGAGTGCGGCCATCCATGAAAATCTGGCGGAAATTGTTCGGCACCTCATACAGAACGGTCACCAGCTGTGGGCTTTGAATGATCTTGAGCGGACCGGAGAACGAGATCATCGGTCCCGGCGGAAGACAGAGCGTGGCCCACGAGTCGGCCGCGGGGTTGGACTCTCGTTCTCGCACTTTCACCTGCGCCCAGTCTCGAGCGTCGGCAGCGTTGAAATCTGATTCGTACTTCGGCGTGGTGTTCCAGATCCCCGACAGATCCGGCTTGCCATCGGGAGTGCGAGGCGTGGGAGCAGACAGATTCGGTTTGCCGTCAGCTGCTCGCGGAATACCGGGGGTGCGCTGTTTCAACCACTGGCCACTGCCTGCTGATGGGATAAGCAGCACAACGCCGAGGAGCAACGTCACGTGACGGACGGGATGGATCTTCATTGCTGTCCCCTGGGTACATGAAGTCTATCCCTATCAACGACGCCGCACTCACATCTGAACTGAACTACACATCGCTATCGTGTAAACAAAGCTTCGAGTTCCGGGTACGACACCCCGAACCCGCGCAGTGTCTCGCCCGGGCGATCGCTTTCGGCGAGGGCATACAGCAGCTGCGTCCAGCTGACGTTGGCGCGCTCGATGATGGCGTTGACGGCCACGAGGCTCTCGTCGTACGCGACGATGGCGGCTGCGGTGGTCAGCCCGCCAAAGCGGCGTTCGAGCTGATCGAGCGGAATGTGCCGTGGGAGCGCCTGCAGCCGTCGACGCGCGGCCTGGGCATCG
>DATEGN010000599.1:0-10786 GCA_035280125.1 Gemmatimonadaceae bacterium
AGGAGGCCGTACTCGATTCCGTTATGCACCATCTTCACGTAATGGCCCGCACCGCTCGGCCCAACGCGCGCATAGCCGTCCTCGGGCGCGAGCGCGAGAAAGATCGGCTCGCACTGCTTCACAGCGCGTTCGGTGCCGCCAACCATCAGGCAGTAGCCGTTCTCGAGGCCCCAGATACCACCACTTGTCCCGCTGTCGACGAATTCGATGCCGCGCTTCGCCAACGACTCGGCACGGCGCATCGTATCATGGAAATTCGAATTGCCGCCGTCGATGATGATGTCACCCTTCGTTAGGCTCGGCACGAGTGTCTCGATGGTCTCTTCCGTTGGCGCACCGGCTGGAACCATGATCCAAATGACCCGAGGCGTCTTCAACTTTGAAATGAGATCGTTCACATCCTTCGCCGCGGTCGCCCCCATCTTCTGGTATTTGCCAACGACGTCCGCGCTTCGATCCCAAACGACGGTTTGATGCCCTTTCCGCATCAAGCGCTCGACCATGTTCCCACCCATCCGGCCGAGGCCGATCATTGCCATTTGCATTGCTTCACTCCGATGCCCTTGGTTTTCCCCCATATCATCCTGCGCGAAGCGAAGGATCTACTCTCCCGCGTCGGAGCTGGCCACTGAAAGAGGCACGCTAGATCCTTCGTCGCATCGCTCCTCAGGATGACAGATCGAATCCTAGCTCGGCTAACGCGCGTGCCAACTGTTCCGCACTCTCGAAGTGGATCGCCTTCATCCCCAGTGCTCGCGCCGGTGCGAGATTTTGCTCGCGATCGTCCACGAAGACGCTCCGTGTCGGATCGGCCTGCGTCATCCCGAGCACCCGCTCGTAAATCTGTCGCGTTGGCTTTCGCACGCCGAGCCAGCACGAGCTGAAAAACACGTCGAAGAGATCACACAGTGCGAAAGAGCGAATTCGATATTCGTTCAGCTCTCGCGATTCGTTGTTGAGGGTCGCGAGGCGGACACGCGTTGGCCGCCCCCGAATATTCTGGCGCAGCCGGCGCACGACGTCGAGGCTGGTGGGCCACGGCGCGCTCAGACCGAACATGAACTTCTTGAAATCGTCTCTGGAGAAGTCGCGATGTCGCCAGAACACAGTGACGTCGAGATACTCATCGAGCGAGATCTGGCCTGCTTCGAACGCGCCGACCGTCTCCTCGTGTCGATACTGAAAGTCGTCGGCGTCGAGCTCGAAGCGCGTGACAGCCTCGCCACGCTGCTCGCGATCCCAGCCGTTCGATCCGAGCACGCCACCGATGTCAAAGAACAGCTGATTGATGCCGTTCATCCAACGAGCACCGCGCGCGACGGCGCGCCGTCGACTCCCGCGAGCAGCACGGGAAGGCAGTACAGATCGTACGTGCCTGGCGGTGGCTCGGAAAGATCGAGACCTTCCACGATCACGATGCCGCGTGAGAGCAGCGTCTTGTGCGTGAGGTGATGCCCCGAATGAAACTGCTCGATCGAGAGGTAGTCGACGCCGACGAGCCGCACACCGAGCGAGGCCAGATATTCCGCGCCGTCCGGCGCGAGATAGGTGTAGTCGCGATGGAAGTCACGATCGCGGATGAACTGCGAGTTTCGCGTCTTCAAAAGTACGCGTTCGTGCCCCGTGATCGGCTGCGTGCGCAGATAGGCTTCGGTGACGGCCATGACGTCATCGTCGAACGCGAGGACGACGGCAGGTCCGATGAGCGTGTCGAGCGGAATGGCGTCGACGCCCGCGGCGCCAGGAATCATGTGCTTTGGCGCGTCCACATGAGTTCCCGTGTGTGAGCCGATCGACACGAGCGACACGTTCGAGCTGCCGCCCTTCGCCATGTCCTGCTGCGCCTCGATGTGAATCTCCGGATTTCCCGGATACACAACGCCGCCATTCATGACCGGGACGGAGATGTCGAAGAAGCGTGGCATTCGGTTAGCAGTCTCGAGGTCGAGTGCTCAAAGCTAGTCGATCTGGGCACGACGCGAAGCAGCAGCACTCTCAGACAACGGGCGTCTGTTTCCCCGTTGCGACGCTCGCACTATCCGCGCCGGCCTCGAGAATCGCGTCGCTCACGAAATAGCCGCCGGCGGCACGCACCGCTTTGGCGACGTCGCGTCGGAGATCGTCCTGCGGCGATTGCACGGCCTCGCGACTTGCTCTGAAGCGACGTCCGGACTCGACGACGAACAGAGCACAGAGTTCGACTTCGCGCTCACACCGAGCGATGCCGCGCTCCTCGATCAGCCGCTGCGTGCGTGCCAGCGCGCAACCGGTAGCGAAAAGCTCGATCGCCATGTCGGCGAGACGCTCGAGCTCCTGCTGACGCTCCACGATATCTGCGCGATAATGCCGAATGACGCGCTCCGTGATGACGTACAGCTCGGCGACGTGCTTCTCGAAGTATCGCTTGTGCGTCGCGAGTCGATCGTGGAGAGCAACGTCCAGCGTTGGCGTCGCGCCGAGCGCGCTCCGAATTCGCGATGCGGCGAAGCCGCTAATCAGGCCGAGATTACGCACCGGCTTTCTCAACGCCGAACCAATCTCCTTCAGTCGCTCGGCAGGTCCCTGGATGCCGTTGAGAGCGATGAACAGTCTCAGAATCTCGTTCGTCCCCTCGAATATCCGATTGATGCGCGAATCGCGCAGCCAGCGCTCGTATGGATACGGCTTCACGAAACCGCGTCCGCCCGCGATCTGCACGAGATCATCAGCCGAGCGCCAGATCATGTCACTCGCGAACACCTTGCAACAGGCGGCCTCGAGCGACCAGTCGTCCTCTTCGGAGCCGGGTCTTGCCGAGGCAAGCTTGGTGAGAATGCCAAGCATCGCATCGGCTGCATAAATATCCGCGGCCGTGCGCGCGAGCTTGCGTTGCGTAATCTCGAAGTCGGCGATCGGACGACCGAACTGCACTCGCCGCGCGGCGAAGCTCGTCATCTCTATCGATACCTGCTTCGTTCCGGCCGTGCAGCCAGCCGCAAGCGAGAGCCGTCCGCCATTGAGCACGTGAACCGCGACGCCAAATCCCTTGCCGACGACGCCGAGCACGTGGTCGGCGGGCACACGGAGGCCGTCGTACACCAGCTCGGCCTGTGTCGAGCCGCGAATGCCCAGTTTGCGAATGATTCGCTCGACATGGAATCCGGGCATGTCCGGTCGAATGATGAACGCAGTCGGCCGAGAGACGATCTTTCCAGCGCGCTCGACTTCGGTTTGCGCGAAGGTGGCAATGACGCCGGCGCGATGACCGTTGCCGATCCACAGCTTGCGGCCGTCGAGAGTCCAGTGCGACCCGTCCGCGCTGAGCCGAGCCGTGGTCTTGATATGTTGCGCGTCCGATCCCGTTTCGGGCTCGGTGAGGGCGTACGCGGCTAGCGTTTCTCCGCGAGCAAGCATCGGCAAGTAAAGCGCTTTCTGTTCGGGATTTCCGAACAGCACAATTGCTCTCGACCCAAGCCCGCAATGCACGCCGACCAAGACGGCGATTGACGCGTCAGTTCGAGAGAGCTCGCCGAAAATCCGGGCATAGCCGGTGCTCGAGAGCCCCACGCCTCCGTAGTCCTTGGGTATCGTGAGGCCGAGAAAACCGGCACGCGCGAGTGCGTGCACCACGTCTTCTCCGATGGTCTCCTCTTCGTCGAACCGCGCCGAATCAATGAGACCAGAGCGCTGCATCTCGCGCAAATCGTCGATGAGACGACGAACGACGCGAGCCTCGGCGGGGTCTCTTTCCGCGAGGGGAGGCGGATACGGAAAGAGCAACTCGTCGTGCAAGGCGCCGGCAAAGACTCCGCGAACGAACGAAGACATTTAGCGGATAGAGGGTAGAGGGTAGAGAGTAGAGAGTAGATTGCTGGGCTCTTCGCGAGCACGAGTGGGAGCGCGCGCGACTTCAAATAAACCCCCTTACAGGCCCGCGCCTGCTACGCGAGTACGGACGGATAAACCCCCTTACAGGCCCGCGAAGCGGGCCTGTAAGGAATGGGTAATGGCAATCAGGCGGGCTTTCCAAGGCCGCGCTTGGACATTTCCTTAGGTGCTGCATGCGCTCCGCCGCCTCGTCCCCCCGGTCACTTGGCACCATCATTCTTCTTGGGCTCGCGCTCGTCCTCGTCGGCGTGCTCGTCTATCAGGCACAGGATGCGGCGCGATCGCAGCAGCGCATAGCCGAGGCGACCCTCGACGACTACGCCTCGTTCGCCGATTGGCAGCTGACCCAGCAGGCGAAGGGCAGCATTCTGTCGCCGGTGATCACGTCGTTGAGCGCGCAGGCTTCACGTGTCGATCCTCAGCGGCCTGAGAAGACCGTCGTTTCACCAGAGCAATCCGAGTCGGATGCTCGCGCGATCACCGAACCATGGTGCCGCTGCTTGGGCGGGGTGCAGTACTACTTCCGGTACGATTGGGACGACGGCACGTTCAGAACGACGGCCAATGACCTGCCGGACGCCGCGATCGCATGGGCGCGCGATACCCTGGTGAGTTACGCGAAGTCGCTCGCGCCGATCGCCGGTCCGCGACCGACCACTTTTGGATCCCCAGACTCTCGCTTGGGTGCGCTGCGCCCGTTAGCGGCCGTCGTCACGAGCGACTCGTACGGAATGATCTTCGCCGATGCGATCCGCGCGCGTGCCGTGGCGGATACTGCGGTGCCGCAACTCCTCGTGTTCGTGGTGGTGCGGGAGCCGAAAGAAGGCCATCCGATCGTCATTTACGGCTATGCGACGGACCCTCGGACATATCTCGGGCCCACGTTCAGCCTGCTTCATCGACGGAGCACGCTGCTCCCACCGTCATTACTGCGGGAAACGGCGACGGATTCGATTCTCTCGATCAAGATCACCACGCTCGATGGGAGGGAGATCTATCGCTCACCCGGCTACTTTCCGTCGCGCTATCGATCGGCGGATACGTTGGAGTCCAACTTTGGGCGACTCGTTATGCACGTTGGTCTGCGACCGGAGTTGGCGTCGCAACTGATCGTCGGCGGGTTGCCGCGGTCGCGCCTGCCGCTGCTTGCCGGTGTATTCGTGCTCACCGCGGGTCTCCTCGGCGTTGCGTGGCGCCAGCTGCACCGCCAGCAAGAACTGGCGCGGCTTCGGACGGAGTTCGTATCCGGCGTATCGCACGAGCTGCGTACGCCGCTGGCGCAGATTCGTTGGTTCGCCGAGCTGTTGCACCTGGGCAAGCTTCGCAGTGACGAAGAGCGCGCGCGGTCGGCGGGGATCATCGACCAGGAGGCGCGGCGCCTCACCTATCTCGTCGAGAACGTGCTCAATTTCTCACGGGCCGAAAAGGGCACAAACCGGATTACTCCGGCAACGCTCGACCTCGACACGGAGATGCGCGACGCCACCGAAATGTTCACGCCGCTCGCGCGTTCTCGTCGCATGTCCGTGCGTCTTGGACCGCCAACGGGGCTCACCGTCGGCGCTGACCGCGATGCGCTGCGTCAGATCTTACTCAACTTGCTGGACAACGCCGCGAAATACGGCCCTGCCGGCCAGACGATTTCGGTTGGCGGCGCGGTGGCGCCGGCGACGAATGGGGCGCGGGTGCGATTCTGGGTGGAAGACCAGGGGCCCGGCATTCCGGCCGCCGACCGTGGTCGTGTGTGGGAGCCGTATGTGCGTCTGAACCGCGACGCCGAATCAGCCACGGGCGGGAGCGGGATTGGCCTTTCGGTCGTGCACGAGTTGGTCGCGCTGCATGGCGGTGCGGCCTGGATCGAGGCCGCCGGAGCGGGCGGCGGTGCGCGTTTGGTCGTAGAGTTGCCGGCACGCAGCGACGCGCCGGCTGATGTCGCACCGCCAGAGTCGGCGATGTCAACCGAGCATGCTCCAGCGATAAGCGAACACTAATGCCGGTGCAGACGCAGCAGGGCAACATCCTCATCGTCGAGGACAATCCCGATCTCGCGTTCGGCCTTCGCACCGGACTCGAGATCGAGGGCTACGAGGTTGCCGTCGCCGAAGATGGCGAGACCGGGCTCGCGAGAGCAAAGCAGTGGCTTCCCGATCTCGTGATTCTGGATCTCATGCTTCCCGGAATGGACGGCTACCGCGTTTTGCGGAGCTTGCGTGACGATGGTCTCGAAATGCCCGTGCTCATTCTCACCGCGCGCGGCCAGGAAGCGGATAAGGTTCTCGGCTTCAGGCTGGGCGCTGACGACTATGTCACGAAGCCCTGTGGCGTGTTGGAGCTTCTCGCTCGTGTCGGGGCGTTGCTGCGGCGATCGCGGATGACCGAGCGCGGCGCACACGCCGCTGGGGAAAGCATCGAGCGGTTTGGTGATGTCGAGATCAATCCTGCATCGCGAACGGTGACGAAAGCCGGGCAAGTCGTGGCACTCAGCCCGAAGGAGTTCGATCTGTTGCTTACGCTCGTGCGCCGGAGAGGGGCGGTTGCGTCACGCGTCGAGCTGTTACGTGAGGTTTGGGGCCACCGAGTTGAAGTCATGACGCGAACCGTGGACATTCATATTGCCGAGCTCCGCCGGAAGCTCGAGGACGATCCGTCGGCGCCGCGGCATATCCTCACGGTGTGGAAGGCAGGTTACCGCTTAGAGCCATGAGAACTCGCTTCGCTCGTTCATCTATGTGGAATCGCTCGCGCGTCACCGCCCTTTTTCTGTCGAGCGCCGTGTTCGGCTGCGCGCATTCGCCGGCGGCGACTCCACCGTCGCCGTCAACCATCGCGCAGGGTCGTCGAACGGATCCAACGAATGGCACTGACCTCATTCGCGCGATGCACGACAAGTATTCCGCGAATTGGTACAAGACCCTGACGTTTTCGCAGACGACCACGCTCACTCTGCCGAGCGGCGCAACGCTCGTTCAGCAGTGGCTGGAGGCAGGAAAGTTCCCGGGACGCCTGCGCATCGACACCGACACAGCCAACCGCGGTGGTGTGATCTACGCCGGCGACACGGTGTACCGTTTTGCGAACGGCAAACTCGCCGGTGCCAGCGCGGACATGAACGAGCTGCTCATTCTTGGCTTTGACGTCTACGCGCAGCCCGTCGATCGCACGACGGAGATCCTGCGGCGCCGTGGGATCGATCTGTCCAAGATTTCACGCGGCACGTGGGAAGGCCGGCCGGTCTTCATCGTTGGCGCAATGCCCGGCGATACGACGACCAAGCAATTCTGGGTCGATGCCGAGCGGCTCCTGTTCGTTAGGCTGCTCGAAACGGTCACGACGCCGAGCGGACCGCGCCACCTCGAGTATCGGTTCATGAAGTACGTCCCGTACGGTCAGGCCTGGGTCTCGGAAGAGGTCCTCGGTCTGCGCGACGGCAAGCCGAGCCTGCACGAGGTCTACGCGAACGTGCGCGTCGACGTTCCGTTGAGCGACGCCACCTTCGATCCCGCGCAGTACGGTACCTTCGCGCCCTGGTATAAATCACCGCGCTAGGCGGCGATGGCCGATCCGGTCGATCGAGCTCATCTCGAGCGCCTCGCCACTCGGTTCGGCACGCACTTTGTGCTGGAGATCATCGACCTCTTCATCACGCAGGGTCGTGACCGACTTGCCGCCGCGCAGCGAGGAGTGGCGGCCGGTGACGCAAAGCCGATCATCGCTGCGGCACACGCACTCAAGTCGAGCGCCGGCAACCTCGGCGCTGGAGCGTTAGGCAAGTGCGCCTCGGAGATCGAACGCCGAGGATCAGCGGGCGCGTCGATCGAATCACTGGCACCGATGGTCGCGCCTCTCGCGGAGGCGTTCGCCGCCGCGTGCGATAGCCTCGAGGCGACGCGCGCTCAGGTCGCGCGCCGCACTCCTAGTCGTTAGGCGCTCGCCGCCGCGTCCAGCTGAGCCGTGAGCGCGAGACCGTCGGTCACCGGCGCCCTGCACGTGTAGTTCCGGCACACGTAGGCCGTGGCACGTCCGTCGGTCATCGATCGATCGGCGAGCAGCGGAATCCCGGAACGGCGCGCCGCTCCGCCAGCGAGCACAAGGCCTGGGACGTACCGTTCCGCCGCAGCGCGGCTCAGCGCGCGAAAGTCGTCCGTGTCCGGATCACCAACGATTGCCAGCTCGATCGCGCCGCGAACCAGCAGATCCGCGACGCCTAACGCGTGGCCGAATGCGGCGGGATGCCTCACCATGGGCTCGGCGATTGTCTCGAGGACGTACGTCGCGCGGCGACGCATCGACTCGTCCTGCAGGAGATCGGCGAGTCGGGCAAGAAGCTCGGCAGCGAGCGAGGTACCCGATGGCGTCGCATTGTCGGTGACGTCGCGCGGGCGTGTGACGAGTGACTCGTGGTCGCTGGCCGTATCGAAGAAGGCACCCGTCTCGTCGTCCCAGAACCAGCGCACCGCGGCATCCGCGAGGGAGCGGGCGCGTGTGAGCCAGACCTCGTCGAACGTGAGCTCGTAAAGCGCGAGCGCCGCGAGTCCCAGAGCCGCGTAGTCCTCGAGAAAGCCGGCGATCTTCGCTTTGCCCCGGCTGACCGTCCGAAACACGCGGTCTTCGCGTACCAGCAATCTGAAGAGTTGCTCGCCATGTCGGACGGCCTCCTCACGATACGACATTCGGTCGAAGGCACGTGCGGCTTCGGCAAGTGCACGGAGCATCAGGCCGTTCCATGACGCGAGTGTCTTGTCATCGCGGCCGGGACGGATACGAGCGGCTCGCGCGCGAAGCAGAGTGTGCCGAGCGTGCGCGATGCGCGCGCGGAGCTCTTCGATCGAGACGCCCTGGCGCGCGGCAACCACCTTCGCGTCGTTCGGCACGTGAAGAATGTTCTTCCCCTCGAAATTTCCACCAGCGGTGACGCCCCAGTACTCGATTGCGAGCGGCGCCTCGGTGCCAAGCACCGCTTCGATTTCCTCGAGCGACCAGACGTAGAACTTGCCTTCATGCCCTTCGCTGTCGGCATCGAGCGAGGAGTAGAAGCCACCGTCAGGCGCCGCCATCTCGCGGAGCACCCAGTCGAGCGTCTCCTCGACGACGCGTCTCAGCTCGGCGTCTTTCGTCGCCTGCCAGAGGTGAGTTCCCAGTCGTGCGAGCAACGCATTGTCGTACAGCATTTTCTCGAAGTGCGGCACGAGCCAGGCTTCGTCCACTGCATAACGAGCGAAGCCGCCGCCGAGCTGGTCGTAGATGCCGCCCCGCGCCATCGAGCGAAACGATTCCTGCGCAATGGTCAGCGCGAGCGTCGTCTGTGTTCGCGCCCAGTAGCGAAGCAGCGAATCGAGCGCCATCGCCTGCGGAAACTTCGGAGCACCGCCAAAACCACCGCGGCGCATGTCGTAGTCCTGGGCCAGCTCGCGGTACGCGCGCTCGAGGAGAAGGGGCGTGAGGGTGCCCGTGCCGCGCGTTGGGTGCTTCGTGGAGGCAAAGAATTCTCGAAGCTGCGTCGTCGTGCGCTCGACATCCGAACGCCGATTCCGGTACGCGTCGTCTACCGCGGACAGCACACGCTTGAACGACGGTAAACCGTGGCGGTCGTCCGCGGGAAAGTAGGTGCCCGCGTAAAACGGTAGGCCGTCCGGAGTCAGAAAGACGGTCATCGGCCAGCCGCCACGTCCGGTCATCGCCTGCACGGCCTGCATATAGATGCCGTCGATGTCTGGCCTCTCCTCGCGATCGACTTTGATGTTGACGAACTTCTCATTCATCAAGTGCGCGGTCGTCTCGTCCTCGAACGATTCGTGCTCCATGACGTGACACCAGTGGCACGCCGCGTATCCGACACTGAGGAGAATCGGCTTGTCTTCCGACCGCGCGCGTTGGAGTGCGTCCTCACCCCACGGATACCATTCGACGGGGTTCTGGGCGTGCTGCAGCAGATAAGGACTGGTCTCGTTCGCGAGCCTGTTGGGCATAGCCGGATTCTCGAAGGCGACCGCTTGTCGCGAAGGCGTACCGAGAGAAGGTTACATTCCTCGACCGCGGCGTGCCGCATCGCCCTCCCGCTCACCTATTCCCTTCGTGGCGCACTCTTCCCGACATCGACGAAAGCAGGCGGCTGCACGGCTCGAGCCGCTGCCTGCGGCACCGCCGACGCCGCTTTACAGGCGCGTCCCATGGGTCGCGGTCGTAGCGACGCTTCTCGTGCTCCTGTCTGCGGCATTCGCGGAAAGTCCGATTCGGGACGCCGCCTCGCTCGGTCCCGTGCAGGAGGCGCGTCTCGAGCACACCGTCGGGTATCTCGTCATCGCTCCGATCTCCGCGATCCTCGACACGATCACTTTGCTCGGTGCGCGCCAACACGTAGCGCTGATCCTTTCGCTGATCGTCGTCTACGTGGCGATCCGGGTTTGGAAAATTCGAAGTCGAAGAGATGCCGACGAAACGACGCCCACGCGCTTCCAGGTCGTACGTGAAGCAGCACACGCCGGCGTGTTTCTGCTCGTCATCGCGTTGACTTATGCGGCGGCGCTCGCCCTTCCGCGACCGATGGCATCGCTCGCGACCGAAACATCGGACGTTCTCATCGCAGTCGACTTCCACTCCCATACCAAGTACTCGCACGATGGACGGCCCGGGTGGGATCCCTCCGACGTGCGCGATTGGCACCGTGCGGCCGGTTTCGACGCCGCGTACATCTCCGATCATCGCACCGTCGAGGGCGCGGAGCTTGGTATCGCCGACAACCCTGCAGAGGCGGGCCAGGGGACCATGCTCCTCCAAGCGCTCGAGGCCGGATGGCGCGGCGAGCATGTCAACATCCTCGCGGCCAATCGCAACTACAAGGGGCTCACCTCTCCGGACCTTCGTGACGTCGACGAGCAGGCGCTCGCGCTTGCGAGTCTCATTCGCACGCGCGAGCCCATCG
>DATEGN010000600.1:0-6917 GCA_035280125.1 Gemmatimonadaceae bacterium
ACCCCGCCTCGCCCGTCGTCGATTCGCGACGAGCTCGAAGGCTTGGTGCGTTCGCTGTTCTCGACCACGACCGACGAGACAAGCGCTCCGAAAATGATTCCTCCACCGCCGCCCATGCTCGATGCCGAAAAGGAGCTACCGAAGACGAAGGATGGAAGACATGACGTCGCTGAACAGGTGGCGGTCATGCTCAGGGACCTGTTCGACTCGCAAGACACGTTCGTGATCTCTAACGCCGGCGTCCAGGCGATCATCGACGGCTTGCTGCGCCGCTACCGCGCGAACGAGTCAGCCGTGATGCGGGAAAAGCTGCTCGTTCACTGGAAGCAGGACGTGCCGCGCCTCCGTGCGGCGCTGGTCGAGGCGGCGAAAGACGATCCGCTCGTCCTCGACACGGGGCAGGAAGTGTCGCTGGTGACGACGCAAAAAGCGCAGGGGCTGCTCGATCGCTTTTGTCCGCAGAGCGCGTATCTGCCGGAGACCCGCACGACGCGAAATGTCCGCTGACCCCTAGGTCCCACGCGGAGCTTTCCGTCCTATTTGGATCGGACGAAGACCAGCTCGACGTCCCATTCATTCGAGCGAACACCAGACGCTGGGGTCCAGTGAACGTCGAGCGTGTCCCCTGTTGCGCGCCCGGCGAATGCTAGCCGAGCGCCCTTGTCGGTATCCTGGTCCAGGAAGATGCTGTCGCGCTCCAGCCGATAGTGGCCGTTGAGCTGGGCGTCCTTTGACTCGGCCACGAACCCGTTCGCGTTGTCGAGGTTCAGTGTCGAAGGGATGGCCGCGCCGAACTGGCCATCAGTCGGGACGGGCAGTACCTGACCGCCCTCCATCAGCCGGACGCTCGATCGGGTGTACTCGCCAGGTACCGGAATGCTGCGCCCGTGTCTCGCGCACGCAATGGCTATGGTGACGATGCCGGAGAGAATGCAACGAGCTAGGCGTCGAATCATGCAGTGCCTCGAGCGGTTTGAATTCGCGAACGCTACACGAGGACGCTTAAGCCGGATTATTCGTTTCTCGTTCGCTTCATCGCCTGTCTCAGGATGAGGAAGTCGAGTTTCCTCGGTATCAGGTCCGGGTTCGTCTCGTCGACGAAAGATCAGTACCCTAGCAGTTGACCGATTCGGCACCGGTCAGTTAGACGTGTTAGGTGCTCGCCTCGGACAACTGCTCCATGACAACAATCACCGATCGCATCGAACGTGAGCTCGGGATCCCCGGGCTCGCGTCGTCACTCGCCGAGCGACTCGATCCATCCGACCTCCAGTCGCTCCTGCTCGACGTCTACCGCCGGTTGGTCACGCGCCGACCGACACCGAGCCTCCTGAGCGAATACGACAGCAATCGCTTCGTGCACCCTTCGGCGATTCGGCCGGCGGAGTATCTCGAATGGGATCGACTCGCTCTCTCGTTGTTGCCCTCGGAGTTCGAGGCAGTCGAGCTCTCTCCCGTTTGTCCGCTAGGCGCTTCGTCGGCGATGGCAGGACTGGGACAGGACTGGGCTCTGTCGACAATACGCAATACGGAGGTCGTCTCGGACTCGACGAACGTCCTGTCGCTCGAGGCCGCGTCGCGGCGACGTGAGCTCAAGCGCGTCGGTGCCCGTTCCTCGGCGCCAGTGCATCTCGCCGCCAGTCATCGGCTGCTCCGGACCGTGCGCTATCGAGATCCCCGTCTGCGGTCACACTTTAAAGTCTTCTCATTGTGCAGCGCCGGTCGGGATCTCGGCAACTTTCAGTTCGAGATGGAGACACTGAGCTTGCATGTGAAGTTCTATCTCTCGGCAATCCGGGCGCATGTGGGAGAGACGATGCCGCTGCGCGTTTTGATCACTCCGTTGGAGTCGGCGTCTGTATTGAGCTCCGCGATCGACCGCCTTCTCGATCGTCTACGCAACGCCTTCCCCGGTGTGAGTGCCGAGCCGAATCCGGACCGAACCGCTGGGCGGGCGTACTACCGCTCGGTGTGCTTCTGGATTCATGGTGCGGACGCTGCGGGCGATGTGATCCAATTGGTCGACGGCGGCTGCGTCGATTGGACTCAGAGACTGCTTAGCGACCGGAAGGAGCGGCTCCTCGTGAGCGGAATTGGTACCGACCGCTTATGCACCCTGCGAGCGGACCACCGATGAATTTCGATGGGTTCACCGGTCAATACTTGGTAGGAGGGCAATCAGTCCTCTCGCGGGCGCTCGCGTGAGAGCCTCGCACGTGTAACTCACGATTGGAGCAAGCACATGGCTGACAACAAGAGCACGACAGCGCGCGTCGTGACGCACCCGGCCGCTGGAACCCTCGAGGCAACGGTGGAGCTCGCCGCGTCACCCGAGCGCGTGTTCACTGCACTCGCGTCGCGCGAGATCACCGACTGGTGGGTACGTCCGGGCGTCTTCGATACTCGTGAATGGACTGCGGACGTACGACCAGGCGGCCGATGGAAGGCCACCGGTGTCAGTCGAGGGCAGCCGTACGCCGCGACTGGCGACATCCTCGAAGTGGACGCGCCGCGAAAGCTGGTGCACACGTGGGACGGAGTCGGCGCCGCTGGCGCTCCATCGACGCTGACGTATGAGCTCGAACCATTGCCAAACGGGACGCGTCTCGTATTGCGGCAGGCAGGCTTCTCCTCCGAGATGGCTTGTCGAGAGTTTGCCGCCGGGTGGCAAACGAGCTTCGAGCGTCTCGAGCAGGTGCTCGATGTCGGCGCAAGTGTCGCCTGAGCAATCGTCACCGCTCCTGGCCAAAGCCAGGAGCGGTGATCGCGCGGCATTCGACGAGATCTCCGAGCCTCATTGGCGAGAGCTTCGGCTGCACTGCTACCGCATGCTCGGATCGTTGCAGGACGCGGAGGATGCGGTGCAAGACTCGCTGCTGCGTGCGTGGCGCGGCATCGAGAAGTTCGAGGGACGCGCGTCATTTCGGAATTGGCTGTATCGGATCGCGACGAACACCTGCCTGAACGCGCTCGCCAGTGGCGCGAGCAGGCGGCGCGTCATGCCGGAAACGGAGGGGCCGCCAACGACGCAGATGCCGCCGCGCGAGCCGGCGCTCGACGTTTCATGGCTCGAGCCGTATCCGGACGAGTGGCTCGAGGACGTGCCGGATCTGGCGCCAGGTCCGGACGCACGATACGAACAACGCGAAGCGGTGCATCTGGCGTTCGTCGCGCTGATACAAACGCTGCCGCCGCGTCAACGCGCGGCGTTGCTGCTTCAGGACGTTCTTGGCTGGTCCGCCGCCGAAAGCGCTGAGCTCCTCGAGTCTTCGGTGGCTTCCGTGAACAGCGCGCTGCAACGGGCTCGCACGACAATCGAGAAGCGTCGCCCGTCATGGTCGTCGTCCGGAAACAGCGCGGAGCCTAACGAGCACGAGCGCGCGCTCCTCGATCGCTATGTGCGGAGCTGGGAAAGCGCGGATGTCGATGGTTTCGTGAGCGTTCTGAAGGACGACGCCATGATCTCGATGCCGCCATGGCGCGAGTGGTATCTCGGCCGCGACGCTGTGCGCGCGTTCTTCGCCTTCACGGCGCGGCCGGGTGGCCACGCTCCGTTTCGACTGGTGCCGACGCGTGCCAACGGGCAGATCGCGTACGCATTCTACAGTCGGTGGAAGTCCGCCGACTGGCGGGCACATTCGATTCAACTCCTCGAGCTGGATGACGCTGGCGTCACGGTGATGACGAGCTTCGTCACTCCGGCGCTCTTCGCGAAGTTCGGGTTGCCCGAGATGCTTAGCGCCGAGGATCGGGTCTAGGTGTCAGCCTCTTCAGGCTGTCGCCTCGACCGTCTGTGTCGCGCTTCGCCGCAAGCGACGCGCGCAACATGGAATCGCGCTTTGCGCGTGCGCGCTCATCCAGGCGCGCAAGGCGCTGCAGGTTGTCGGCATGGACGCTATCGTCCTTGAGCCGCTGCTCGCGCGATTTGCCGAAGGGCAATGAGATCGAAAAGCCACCGAGCGGGATCGCGACCGGACGATGGGCGTCGCGCGCCGCAACGTCTCGTCGAGCGATCTCTCGGCCGGCGCTGTCCTTTTGTTCGGGTGTGAGCACAAAGGTCCGCATGAGCTTGAGGTAGTACGCGGCCATTCGCTTGGAAATCGAGTCTTTCGCCGCCTCGGGAATTATGACCTTGGAGAAACCTGAGGGAGCGATCACCGGCCCGACCGCGCGCGTCGTTGGTGTCGCCGCGTCTGCGGGCGCCGTTGATGTGTCGATCGCGGGCGCGGGTTGAGGTCGCACGGGTGAGAGCGAGCCTGTATCGACCTCGAGGGCCTTGCTGGCAGTCGTCACGCGCGACGCTTTGGGCAGCGTTTGCATCACGGTCGCGTCGCGATTGGAGGCCGCTGCTCGACGGATCTGCTGCTGCAGAAAAGTGACGATCTCACGCGGCTCGCCGTACGTCACGAGCTTCGATCGTGTCGACGCGCGATAGATGGTAACGAGCGGGATCGCGGTTACAACGCACGCGATGATCGTGAGCGCCAGCGCCAGCGCCGCGGGTCCTTTCGTTAGGCGATCGTATCGTTGCGCTGGCCAAACGAAGCGCATTTACGCCTCCGAGTACCTGCAAGAATCTAGCAGTTCATTCGGAGGGCTACGCCTACAGAGAGGTGGCGTACTGGGCCGTGGGGGCGCGCGTCGCGGCACCGGGCCAGTGTCCGTTGACGCCGTAGCCGACGAGCATCCCACCGCCCCAGGCGAGGCTTCCGAAGAACCCGACGAAGAAGAACAGGCCCAACGCGGCGCCGAGGGCAATCATGACTTTCTGAACACGCTCCGACGGTGGGCTCGCGGCGGCCTGTCTCGCACCAATTCCGGGGGAGATGCGCTCGAGCCATGCCGGTGGCGGCCGTTTGGCGGATGCTTTCTGAGCGGAATCGGCGATCTGCGTCATCTGACTCCATGATCCCTTCGGCGAGAGACTGGTGAGGACGCCGGCCAGGAGAACGAAAACGATCGTTGCTCCGGAAGCCGCCGCCAGCCAGTGCCCCAGTGCCGAGAGTTGGCGACCGCGGCGTCGCCAGATGGCCGAGGCGATCACCATCGCGATCGAGCCGACGAGACTCGTACCTAACGAGAACGGTGCGCCGAGGATGAGAATGAAGGCACCACTGAGGAAGGCGAGGATGCGCACTATCGTGTTCGCTTGCTGATCGGGCGCGGGCGCCGTCGTAGGCTGGACAGTTTCCATGCGAGCCGGGGGGGCAGCGTGAGGCGTTTGCTTGACAAGCCATTCCTGGCGTTCCACGCTTACGATGGGTGGACTTGAGTCTTTCCGCAACCAGGGAGGCTGCTGCTATGCGGTTCCCACGGTGGATGCTGCTCTCGCCCGTTGCCCTGTTCGCAGCCCGCGGCGTCGCGCAGACGACGACCCTGCCCGAGCTCAAGTTCCAGGATCCGCCGAACTTCTACCGGAGCGCGATCTATCCACCCGCCGACTTTTCGTCGACCGAGGCGAATGCGTCGCTCCAGGTGTATCCCTTCCGTGCGTTCACGGGCAACGTGCAGCAGGCGTTCGCGCGGACGCTGTTTCGCGAGCTCATCGACCCGCGGTATGTGGAGTCCAACGTCGCGCCGGGCGCGAAGCTCGACGCGATCAACATTCCCGGCGCGCGCTTGGTGCTCCGCGCACGATTCAACGAAGTCGTCGTCGGCCTGCCGCGCGAGCGCTTGCGCATGGTCGTGGTGGCGGACAACGCGATCGCGATCGTCGATGCGCAGGCGATAAGCCTAACGAGTTGGCAGCGTGTTCTGCAGTCACTCAATACGTTCGCCTCGTCGCTGCACGTCGAGGCGGGCACGCCGGAGCGAGTGTACAGCACGCCGCCGCCGGACGTGGGGCGCACCGTCGCCGGTCTCTACATGGGGTTCGCGCGGAAGTACATGACGGACTTACAGCATCCGGGTTATGGCTACTACACCAACGCGCTGCTGTATTACCTGTTCTCGGCCGACGGTCGGGTCTACCGCCACTACGACGCCCTCACGGTGCCCGGCAATGACCCGTCCCGCTTCGACTTTGCTGGCGCGCAACGCGCGGATCCGGTGAACTCTGGCGTGTACACCGTGCGTGGTGACTCGATCTATCTGAAGCTCGGCAGCCGAGACCGGCCGGAGAAGATCGTTACGCTCGTGCCGAGTGGTGGCTCGATTCAGATTGCGACGGTGAGCTACAAGCGCCAGTGACGTGCATGCGATCGGAAGCGCCGCACGTCCTCAACTCCATCCGTGATTGTTGACCACGAAGTGCGGATCGTCCCGTCCGGGCGAAAGTAGGCGCCATTGTTCGCGGAGATCGTGCGGCATCGCAAACGCGTCCGGGAACACCTCGATGGCGACGTTCTGATCGAGATGGAGAGTAAAACCAGCACAGCGATCGACGACGATGTCCGTGACGCGAAGTGGAGCTGCTGCGTGTGCGTCGATCCAGTGGCGTAGTTGCGCATCGACAATCGAGCGGCCGGGTCGATCCCAGCGGAAGTCTGCTTCATCTTCGTCGGGATCCGCGGGTACGTAGATGTCGCCGCGACCAGTTATCACACCGCCACTGCCAGATATGCGCCAGGGACACAGCACATGAAGGGCGAAATCGCCGACCTCGCGGTCGGGGCTTCGCTTCGTCGGCGCCTTGTGACGCGCGCCAAGCGCGAGCCACAGCATGTCCGCGGCGCGGCCGGCTGACCATAGCGGCAGCCCACGGAGACGCGCGAGCGCGCTCTCGATTGGAGCGATCATATCTCCACCGTTGCCGATGCCTAACGGGGTCGCCAACGACGTAAACTTGCTCATCCGCTTTGTGGGCCAGAAACAGATTCAGGAACGAGTGGCTTGCGACGAAGTGGCGAATAATAGCATTTTCGTGCCTTCCCCATCCCCCCGAAAGATGAGACGACGACCGATTGCATTGTCGATTG
>DATEGN010000601.1:0-3438 GCA_035280125.1 Gemmatimonadaceae bacterium
AATCCGGCGAAGTATTCGACGTACCTGGATCAACTTGGAATCAAGTACCCGACGGTGAAGCCAAAATCGGCCACGCCCTAATTAGGGGCTAGGGGCATAGGGGCTAGGGCCTGCCACACGGATCTCTATGGCAGGCCCTAGCCCCTTTGCCCTTAGACCCTAGCCCCTAGATGTATCTCATCCACGCCGCCGGCCGCTCGGCCTTGCGCCGCGCGTACCATCGGCAGGGTAGATACAGCACCGCGACGACGATCGCGAACACGAGATACAGAAGCGCTAAGCTCCAGCGGTCAGCCGGCGGAATCGAGACGTAGGGAGCCGAGTCGAAGCGCGCCGACCCCACTTGCCCATCACGAATCGCCCATACGACCAGTGCTGTCGCGTGGATCAACGGAATGTGCAGCATGTAATAGAACATCGGCACGCGTCCAAACGTCGTTACAACCCCGCTGAACCAGCCGCGTGCTCGCTCGGCAAGCGGGATCAGCGCGATCGTTGGACCGAGCGTCATCATCAGGAAGAGCTGCGACGCGGGGTACTTCTGCTGATTGAGCATCCTCAGGAGGATCGGCGGCCCACCGTTAGGTGCCGGTCGCGTTGCGACGAGCACGCCGGCGAGGATGACAAAAAGGGCGGTCGCGCCGAGGCCGATCCGGAGACAGAGGCGCCGACGCGCCGCTTCCTCGCGGGCCATGATCATCCCGAAGCCATAGCCGGCAGCCATGACGCCGATCCACGGGACGATCACGTACAAGATCGACAGCGATGTGGGGCCGACTTTGACCTCGCCGCCGAGATAGAGAAACTGCCAGAACCACTGCGTCCATTGCGGCATCACGCGCGCCAGCGGCGCAATGAGATTCTGCCCGAGGATGATCGCGAGGCCGATGATTCCAACCACGGAGGGTCGAAGCCGGATGAGCGCCGCCATGATCACCATGCACCAGCCGAGCATCCAGATCACGCCGGCCAGGAGATGAGTAAAGTCGAACGTGAAGGTCCAGGCCACGTGCAGCACCGTGAGCTCGAGCGCGACCAGGATCAGACCACGCGTCACGAGATACCGCGCGAGCGCTCTCGTGTCAGCCAGCTTACGGCCGAGAAAAAACGCACCGGTGCCGGCGAGGAATACAAAAGCGGGCGCACAGAAGTGAGTCACCCATCGCGTGAAGAAGACGCCGGGTGTCGGTCCGCCGGCCGGCACGCCCGAGTAGACGCGCACATGATCGATCGCCATCAGAATCATGACGACGCCCCGGACGAGATCGAGCGACGTAATGCGCGGTGTGGTGCGGCCGGGCGTGTAGGCGGACTTGTCGTACGATGGCGCGCGAACGCTAGCGGTCACGGGATCCTCCGGTAGGTGCCAGGTGCTAGGTGCTAGAACAAACGCGGAGCCGCTAGCACCTAGCATCTTCCAACGACGCACACAATCATGGTTCCGCAAGCGGTTGTTATCGTGCAGCGAACGGTTCTCCCGCAAGGACGCGAATCCTTCGCACGACGTTCTCTCGGCGCCGGCGACTTACGGGAACACGACTGCCATCACGCAACACCAGCACAGTATCTCCGTGATCCGCGCGCAGCTCGCGGACACGTTCGATGTTCACGATCGCACCGCGGTGCGCTCTCACGAACTGAGTGGGATCGAGACGGCGCTCCAGTACCGCGAGCGACTGTCGCATCAGATGACGGCGACCGCGCGCGTGAATCGCCGCGTAGTAATCGTCGGCTTCGATCCAGTCGATCTCCTGCGCGTCGAGAAGCAACTCTCCGGTGGACGTCGGCACGACGAGGCGTGTCGAACGAAGCTGACTCGTTAGGTATTGTCGCTCGCGATCCGATATGAGGGCGCTCAGACGGCGAGAGAGCTCGATTGCCGCGAGTGAGTGCATGCGATCGCGCGTGCGCTGGATCGCTTCGATGAATCGCGCCTCCTCGATCGGCTTGACGAGGTAATCCAGCGCGTGGGCGTCGAATGCGCGGACGGCAAAGTGATCGTACGCCGTGACAAATATGACGGCCGGAAGCGCTGACGATCCGAGAGTCGCGAGTACGCCGAAGCCGTCGAGCTCCGGCATCTGCACGTCGAGAAAGAGCAAATCAGGGTGCAGCGAGCGCACCAGATGGACCGTCTCGCGGCCGTTGCGTGCTTCTCCGACAACCTCGATATCAGGTTGGGACGCAAGGAGCTGACGGACGCCGCGCCGAGCAAGCGGCTCGTCGTCGGCGATAATGGCGCGCAGGTGGACGTCGTCAAACATCCGGGCCCCTCCCCCTCCTCAGCGGCATTCGCAACATCGCAATCGTGCCACCACTTTCGCCGCGGCGCAACTCCAGCCGGCCAGCGCGGCCAAACAGGGTCTCGAGTCGGGCGCGTACATTGGCGAGACCAACGCCCGCCGCTGCCTGCTCCTCTCGATAGCCTGGCCCGTCGTCGCGTACGCTCAGCACGAGCTCTTCGTCGTCGACGGCCGCCGAGACCTCGATGGTTCCTGCCTCGCTCCGCTTCGCAATACCGTGACGAACGGCGTTCTCGACGAGCGGCTGAAGGATGAATTCCGGCACGAGGGCGTCGCGTGCGGATGGCTCGATCGACCAGATGAGACGTAGTCGATCCGAGAAACGAACCTGCTCGATGGCGAGGTATTGCTCGATGAATCGCAGCTCTTCGTTCAGTGGCACCTCGTGACGCTTCTCACCCTGCAACACCTGACGCAGAACTGAACCTAACCGTTCCAACATTCGTGATGCGTCTTCCGTGTTTCGATCGCGTACGAGGACGGCAAGCGCATTGAGGCTATTGAAGAGAAAGTGTGGATTGAGCTGCATGCGGAGCGCGCCAAGGCGGGCCTCGGCAAGCTGCGCCGACAAACGCGCCTGATGCGCCTCTCGTTCCCTCAATTCAGCGAAATACGTAAATGCGTAAACACAGCCGAGGAAGGTGAAGTACATCACGACGGACCAGGGCACGCTCGTCAGGATCCAGCTGAGATAATCTCTGGCGAAGTGACCCTGCCACGGAAATGTGCCAAGCACTCGTCCGAGTGAGATGCCGAGGGTTGCCCAACCGACGCAAAGGACCATCGCGCCGACGGCATGGATCGCGATGATCCGTCCAAGGCGATCGCGCCGCAGCGGTACGCGACGCGCGAGTACGATAACGATCGGTGTGAGCGCGGCGAGAAAGAGCCACTCGCTGCTGGAGAAGATGACGTAGGGCCAGGGGATGCGCCGTTGCCCCGCAAGTCGCGCCTGCAGGTAGCCGTCGAGCGCGCTCAACGTGGCAGGCACGAGACTCACCGCCGCGATGAGCAACCAACGCGGGGTGCGCGGTGCGAGTTGGCTGGGTTCGGAAGCCGTAGTGAGGGCGTCTGTCGCCACGCGCACAGTGTACAACGCGGCACGCGGGACGGGGAACAGGGAACAGAAATCGGA
>DATEGN010000602.1:0-6189 GCA_035280125.1 Gemmatimonadaceae bacterium
ACCTTCGAGATCACCATGTATCCCGTGAAGGCCGCGAGCACGAAGATGTACAGCTCGAGAATGAACATGCGGATTCAGTTGAGAGAGTTGTTACTTCAATACCTTCCCCTCATGGACCATCAGCATTGCGCCGGTAATCTCGTCCGCTGGATCGAGCACGAGCGCGCCGTCCTTCACCAGATGCTGGAGCAGCGCGAGGATATTGCGCCCGAACATCTGGCTGGCATGAAAGGGAACACTGCTCGGCAGATTCACCGGTCCCATGATCGCGACATCGTTGACGCGCACCGTCTCGTCGGGCTTCGAGAGCTCGCAATTACCGCCCGATTCGATCGCCAGGTCAACGATCACAGCACCCGCACGCATCGTCTTCACCATGTCACTCGTGATGAGCGTTGGCGCCGGGCGGCCGGGAATCTGCGCCGTCGTAATCACGAGATCCACATCCTTGATATGTCCCGCGATCGCGCCGAGCGTCCGCTGTTCCTCTTCGTTGGTCTGCACCCGAGCATAACCACCTGCCGCCTCCGCCGACGCGCTCACTAACTCGCTTGCAACGAACGTTGCTCCCAGGCTCTGCACCTGCTCGCGTGCCGCGGGACGCACGTCAAAAGCCGAAACGACACCGCCAAGGCGGCGCGCTGTCGCAATCGCCTGCAGGCCCGACACGCCCGCGCCAATGATAAAAACGCGTGCGGGCGAGATGTTGCCGGCAGCGGTGGTGAGCATCGGCAGGAACTTCCCCAGCTCCGCCGCGCCAAGCAGTACTGCCTTGTATCCAGCGACCGTACTCTGCGACGAAAGCACATCCATTGATTGTGCACGCGTGATTCGCGGCACCAACTCGAGCGCAAGCGCGCTGACGTTTCGCTTGGCGAGCGCGGATGCTACTTCCTGGTGCTTGCCCGGGCGCATCAGTGAAATGACTGATGTGCCCTCGCTCATCTGACCGATTTCCTCGATCGTTGGCGGTTGCACCTTCGCGACGACCTGTGCGCCCGCCAGCGCGGATCGCGCATCGGGAACAATCTTCGCGCCGATGGCGGTATAAGCGTCGTCGCGAAATCCAGCGTGTTGGCCAGCGCGCGCCTGCACGACCACCTCGAGACCCGATTTCACCAAACGGCCCGCGCTATCCGGCGGGAGCGCCACTCGCTGTTCGCGAGAAGCGGTTTCAGTTGGAACGCTGATTCGCATGCTGGCGGGTGAAACGAGGCGTGGGGCGCCCGGCCGGCGCCGGGGCGTAAACTAGCCCGCATGTCCCGTCGCGCAATGACGGGCGAGATTCAGGGTAAGGCTTTGGTAAGATGGGATGTGACGCTCGGCCTTCACGTGCGCAGCGGCGTGTACTTTCCATGCTCAAGTTCCGCTTCGGAGTAGCTCAATGAATTTGTTTCGCTTCCAACTCGCTTACGCCGCAGTAATGGCGGGCGCTGCCACTTTTTTCGCCGCACCTCTCACGTTGGCGCAGAGTGCACCAACGCGAGAACTGCCGCTCAAGCACACGCCGCAACCGACGACGGCAGACATCACGCCGGCCGATCTCATGACGCGGCTGTACATCTTCTCCGATGATTCGATGCAGGGTCGTCGCGTCGGTACCGAGGGACATCAGCGCGCAACCGCCTACATCGAGCGCGAAGTGCGACGCCTTGGTCTCGTCCCGGCCGGCGACAGCGGCGGCTATTTCCAGAATCTTCCAGTTTTTGAGCGCACGCTCGTCGCGGGTCAAACGCTCTCCTCCAACGCAACGACGTTCAAACCTTGGATTGATTATCTGCCGCGCGACAATGGTCCGCATGTGCGTTCGCTCAACGATGCGCCCGTCGTGTTCGCGGGACTCTGGGGAGATACTGCGTCGATGATCTCGCCCGCTGCTGCGGCGAAACGATTCGTCATCGTCGCCGTACCTAACGCTCCTGACGGAAAGCCGCAGTGGCAGGTGAATCGTGCGCAGCTCACCCGTTACTACATCGATGCTGCAGGGATCGCCGTTGCATCGCTCGATGCGATGGAGCCAGAAGCGCGACAAATCCTCGCCGAGCCCGCCATCGATCTCCAAACTCCGGAAGCGCAGGTGCCGGAGCTTCCCGCCTTCATGTACATCACTCGCGTAATGTCGGAGACGCTACTCGGCGCGCCAACGCGTGGCATGACGCGCGGAAGGACCGCCGGAAAAACCGTCACCGGATCGTTACGGTTTGCCGATGCGCATGCGCCAGCGCGAAACGTCATCGCCATATTGCCAGGCTCCGATCCGATACTGAAGGGACAGTATGTTGCGATTGGTGCGCATAACGATCATATCGGTTTTGATCACCAGCCTGTCGATCACGATTCCCTTCGCGCGTTCAATACTGTGGTCCGTCCAGGTGGAGCTGACGACCCACCGCGCGCGCCGAATAGCGAAGAGACGGCACGGATTCGTCCCATTCTCGACAGCTTGCGCCGCGTCCATCCGGCGAGGCTCGACTCGATCTACAATGGCGCCGACGACGACGGTTCCGGCACTGTCGCGGTGCTCGAGATAGCGGAGTCGCTCGTCAACGTCCGCGTCAAGCCAAAGCGCTCTATCCTCTTCATCTGGCACGCAGGCGAAGAGGAGGGACTATGGGGATCGGAGTATTTCACCGATCACCCCACCGTGCCGCGCGACTCAATAGTGACGGAGCTGAATATGGACATGATCGGCCGTGGTCGCGCCGACGACGTGAAGGGCGGAGGACCAGGCTATCTGCAGCTCATTGGCTCGCGGCGGCTCTCCACCGAGTTGGGAGACCTCGTCGAGACTGTGGCGAAGAGCGAGCCGAGCGCGTTTCACTTCGATTATCAGTATGACGCGAACGGTCACCCACAGCAGTACTACTGCCGCAGCGATCACTACGAGTATGCGCGCTATGGCATTCCGATCGTGTTCTTCTCGACGGGCGGTCATCGCGACTATCACCAGGTGACCGACGAGGCGCAGTATATCGACTACGACCAGCTCGCCCGCGTCGCGACACTGGTCCGCGACGTCTCAGTGCGCACGGCGAATCTGGATCACCGTGTGCTAGTCGATAAGCGTAAGCCCGATCCGCACGGACAGTGCGTGCAGTGAGATTGACTGAGTTGCCGCGACGTGGCATCTGATTTGACAGAATGAGATCTCGGGTTCCCGCTTACTTTGTGCTCCGTGTTGCGTCACTATCTGGTGCCACACCGTCTGGCCTTGGCCACATTGGTGAGCTCCAGCACGCGTGCTGTCGTCGAAAGCAGGGTCATGGTCAATCGTCGCATCGTTCCTGAACCGCACACCGATCTGCGCAATTCGCTGGTTCGTCTTGCGTGCGCCGCGCTGAGCGTCGCCGCGTGCTCGTCGATCCATCGCGTCCCGACGACAGCACCTGCTCCGGTAACCGCACCGGCCGTGAAGACCGAGCCGGAGCCACCACCGGTGTTCACATCACGCGACGGCGCGCCGACGAGCTTTGTTGCGTCGACCTCCGACGCCAAGACGACGCGCGTGGTCGCCGTGCGCGATGGCCTCACGAAGCAGGCCGCATTCCGGACGGCGACAGAGTATCTGGAACAAAAGAAATACCCTATCTACGTCAGTGATCCGAACGCGGGCTATTTGATGACGCCATGGCAGGCGACGCTGACCCGAGACGGCGCTCCCGAGCTACGTTATCGCACGCGCATCATCTTGCGCTTCCTTGGCGACGACTGGAAGCAACTCGCCATCCAGGCTGAGGCGAACTGGCTACATGGCGAGGAATGGACGGTCGGTTACGACGCGCCTCTTCTCGACTCCGTCAGCACCGACCTCGCCGGTAGACTAGGCAAGCGCAATTAACCACGCGCAGCTACATCACAGCGTGACGCGTGAGCCGCTGAAGCTTCCAGGGCTGCTTCGAACCATCGCGGACCAGATCGGCGCGCCAGCTCGAAGGTACCTCGGTCGTCGGAACCTTCGACTGGTTGGCGATCACGTTGATGATCATCCGGTAGTTCACCTGCGCCACGTTCCGGGTCACGTTCGAGTTCTGAAAGACTATCGAGACGCGGACCGAATCGGACTTGTTCAGGATCGTGTTGAAGTACTTCTTCGTCGGATCGTCCTGTTCGTAATTGCGATAGACCTCTTCCATCTTCGACGGCAGTCGTGACTCGATCGCGGCTTTGAGCTCGTGGATTGGCTGCTGGAGCTCGGGCGCGACGGTCGCCGCTGCTGCCACCGTGCGCGTGGCCGGAGGCAAGCCGGTGTCAGCTGCCCTCGACGGCGACGGTGAGCTCTTCGGTAAAGGAGCCGGTGTCGGCGGAGGTGCCGTGAAGGTGACTGCAGGCGTCTGTGGCTTGTTCGCCGCCGCCTGTTCGAGCACTCGTGCTTGACGTTCCTGCTCGCGCGCGCTGAGGGCATTCCGCGTAATGACCGTTGCGGTCACGCCGAACGCGACGATGACAGCCGCCGCGACACCCATGGTGCGGCGGTTCTGCCACGCAGGTCGCTGCGCCGTGATGCCCGGATACGGCGTCATCTCCTGCGTCGGCTGCTCGGCAGCCTGGATGAACACCGTCGGATTGCTGCGCGTCGTCGGCGCACGCCAACCTGGATCGTCGAAGCCGCCCTCGAGCGCGATCGCGGGAATCAACAGATCACGGACCTCCGCGACGGTCCCATAGCGATCCTGAGGCGCACGCGCGAGCATCCGGGCGACAATCAGATCGAGCGTCTTTGGCAGCTCAGGAACGAGATCGCGCGGATGAGGCGCCCGCTCGGTGAGCCGACGCTTGATCATCTGCTCACGAGTCGGCTCGTCGAACGACCGGCGCCCCGTGAGCATCTGATACAGGATGCAGCCGAGACTGTAAATGTCGCTGCGCGCGTCGACTGGATCGCCGAGCAGCTGTTCGGGGCTCATGTATTCCGGCGTTCCGATAACGAGTCCCGTGCGTGTCAGTGATTCCGTCGGTCCTTCTTCGATCGCCTTGGCGATGCCAAAGTCGACGACTTTCGCGATGTCGCGCCCGTTCTTTCCAGGCGCGACGATGATGTTGTCGGGCTTGAGGTCGCGATGGACGATGCCTAACTCGTGCGCGGCGACCAGCGCCTCGGCAACCTGGTGCGCGATGTCGACAGCCCGAGAGGGTTGCAGTGTTGTCTCACGTTCGAGCAGACGCGTAAGCGACAAACCATCCACGTACTCCATGACGAGATAGACGACGCCGTCGGTCTCGCCGTAGTCGAACACCGCGGCGACGTTTGGATGGATGATGCGCGCCGCATTCGACGCCTCACGCGCGAAACGTTGCGCGGACTCCGAATCGGTGAGCAGTGCACTGTTCATCACCTTCACCGCGCACTGGCGGTTCATCTTTACGTGCTCGGCCAGGTACACCGTGCCCATTCCGCCTTCGCCAAGGCGTTTGAGCATGTGATATCGCTCAGCCAGTACCCGCCCGACGAATGGATCGTTCGAGCCTTTCGGACGAAGGGGTGTTCCATCGTTCGGGCAGAAGCGAGACGCGGTGTCGTATTCAGCCCCGCATTGCGGGCAGATCTTCGCGACGGCAACGGCCTCGCTTTCGCTCGGCGTCCGTTGCTTTGCGAGACCGCCGGAGCCAATGACGCTCACGCCAAGCGCCGTGTCGTCGGTTGGGGCACCGTCGGCACGATGGTTCTTTCCGCTCAAGGGGCGTGCTGCAGTTTCGTCGCTCACGACACTAATCGAGTCTACTGGGGTGAACCGAACGGGCCCGGAGTGCGGCGAGCGGCGGCCCACTACTGAAGACGCGCTATCACTCATTTCCCCTAATGCCTCAGAAAGCGCAAGGGATATGCGTTGAGTGCCGTCATCGAACGTGCCGTCCGCGTGCATACGAAGGGCCACGACAGCGCTCCCTTCGGTCCGTCGCGCAAAGTACGCCGGTCCACCACCACCTGCATATGGCAAACTTCCGATCAACTCGAATTCACCCGCGACAGACTGGCGGACCTGCTCGAGCAACTCCAGCCGCGCGTTTTCCGTACCCGGCGCGATACCGGAGAGGTCCGCGCCACATGAACAGTATCGGGTCCATCCCTGTACTTCGGTACCGCACTGCGTGCACCAACTTGTAGGACCGGGTAGTGATTCCTCAAGCGTGCGCCAGAGGGTGACGTCGTAGCCCGCACCCGCGCCGAGCCGTTCGTTGAGCGCGACGACG
>DATEGN010000603.1:0-3034 GCA_035280125.1 Gemmatimonadaceae bacterium
TACGCGTCGAGCGTGATCCGCGCCGCCTGCCCGCTGTGCAGACGGGCGATGTACGCTTCGTTGACGTCTACCTCGACTTCGAGGCTCTTGAAATCCGCCATCGTCACGACGGCGCCGCGCGTGAGTCCTCCGCCCACCGATGGCGCAACGACCTCACCGACCTCCGCTTCCTTCCGTAGCACCGTACCTGTGAATGGCGCACGAATCTCCGTGTTCGCGAGATTCACCTGCGCAAAGCGCAACGACGCGTCGGCCGCCACGGCGCGCGCCTGTGCCGCTTTCACACGTGCTTCGGCGGTGGCGAGCTTCGTCTCGGCAGCATCCACTTCCTGTTGCGACACCAGTTGCTTGTTCTGCGCGCGAATGTCGCGCAATCGCTTCGCGTCGCTCTGCTGTTGATCGCGATCCGCCTCGGCTTCGACGACCTGTGCGCGGCTCGTGGCGATGTTGGCGTTCGCCTCCGCGACCTGCGCCGCGTAATCGCCATTTTCGAGACGAGCAATCACCTCGCCCTCGTTCACGAACGATCCCTCACTCACGCCGAGATATGCGAGTCGACCCGGAACCTTCGAGGACACGGAAGCACGTGTCCGCGCGACGATGTACCCGTTGGCGGTGACACTCGTCGCCCCGCCGGCCGAGCCCGACTTCGCGCCAGGATCGTTGGACGCCGTGACGATGATCGTCTGCACCGACACGACCGATCGCGCACGTAACACGAGCAGCACGACGGCCGCCATACCGAACACGACCAGCGCGAAGATCGCGTTTCGTATCACCGCTCGCCGCACGCCCGGCGATGGTGAATCGCGGTCGATGCGAAGCTTGGAGAGATCGTGCAGCGGTGTGGGGCTGCTCATAGAGAGCGAATGTAGGAAGCGGATCGGCGGCCGCTAGAGGAGCGTGCAAACCACGTCTTCACAGCCGTGTCGTTGACGCGCATACTCTGTCTACTTCTTCGGGAGTCCACCATGAAGAGTTTCATCGTCTCGTTAGTCCTCTTCCCGTCGGCGCTGCTCGCGCAGGCACAGCCGACGCCAGCGAACGTGAAACCCGGCTGGAAGTGGAGCATGGACACCGTGCGCACCGTCGTGAACGCTGTCCGCGCCGGTCAGGCGCTACAGCCTAACGCCTGGCCCAATGGCGCACGCGTCGCGGTTCTGCTCTCGTTCGACGTCGACAACGAAACCGTCGCGCTGCGCTTCGGTGATCCTAACCCCGGCTCGCTGTCGCAGGGTCAATACGGATCGCGCGAGGGCCTCAGCCGCATTTTGAAGTTGCTGGATCGTTACAAAATCCCCGCGACCTTCTTCATCCCATCCGTGAGCCTCGCGCTCGCGCCTCAGATGGCGGCGGCAATCAAGCAGAGCGGGCGCCACGAGTTCGGCGTACATGGCTGGATTCACGAGATGAATACGACGCTGCCTGATTCGGCCGAGCGCGCACTGCTGACGAAGGCGATCGCCGAGCTCACCGAGATGACTGGCACCAAGCCGATCGGGTACCGTGCGCCGAGCTGGAACATGAGTCCGAACACGTTAGGTATCCTGCGCGACCTCGGCTTCCGCTATGAGAGCTCACTCATGGCCGACGAAAAGCCCTACGAGTTACTCCAGGACGGCCAACCGACTGGCCTCGTGGAGATCCCCGTCGAGTGGATCCTCGACGATGCTCCACTCTTCGATCCGCGCGGCAACAGCTACAGTCCTCCGCGCGACGTCGCTCGCGTGTGGATGGACGAATTCGACAAGGCACTCGAGGAAGGCACGATGTTCGTGCTCACCATGCACCCGCACATCTCGGGTCACCGCTCGCGCATCGTCGCGCTCGAGCAGCTGCTGGTCCACATCGACTCCGTGGCGAAGGGAAAGGTCTGGTTTGCGACCCACGGCCAGGTGGCGGAGTACGTTAGGCGCATGGCGAAGCTCGGGGATCCGAAGCCGAGATTGGCCATTGCGAAGTAGAGCGGTCATCCCGAGGAGCGGCTATCGGGTTGTTGCACGTCTCCAAGTACACAAGACGCGTTATGTGATAACGCGCGGTGAAGTTGCTCCACCCTGCTCGGTGCTCGAAGAGTCGCCTCACCGGTCATTGGTAACTCCGACGTATAGTTGCCTGGACCGGCTAGCGAGTATGTAGATATAGAACTGTCGCATGCCCGTAGTCTCAGGCGACTGGCAGCGAGTGTGGTATCAATTTCATTCGGGCAAAGCAGATCCCTCGTCGACTGCGCTCCTCGGGATGACACTACTACTCAGCCCGCAACGCCCGAACGGGATCAATCCGCGTTGCCCTTCGCGCCGGCGCATAGCTCGCCAACACTGCGACCAAAAGGAATAGCAGCGGCACCGCAACGAACGTAACCGGATCAGTCGCCGAGATCTCGTACAACAATGTGCTCAGCCACCGCGTCGCGAAGAGTGCCGCGACGATTCCAACGGCGGCGCCAATCGCGGCGAGTCTCGCGGCGCGTCCGACCACAAGACCAACGACGCCGGCAACGCTTGCGCCCAGAGCGAGGCGAATCCCCATCTCCTGCGTTCGTTGACCGACGAGATACGACATCACTCCATAGATCCCGATCGCGCCGAGCAGAAGCGCCGCGAGCGCGAATGCACCGACCAGAAGTACCGTGAATCGCACCCCCCGAATGGACTCCGCGACGACGGCGTCCATCGTTCGAATATCGCTCACCGCAACTGTCCGATCGAGCTCACGAACGATGTCGCGCACGGCTGCGGCAAGTGGCGTCGGGTCGCTGCTGCTGCGCACCAGGACCCACATCTCGCTGCCGAGGAACGCGGTCCGCTGCGCCCACGGCAGGTAAATGCTCGTTCGCGAGGTGTCTCGCAAGCTGTTCTGCTTCGTGTCGGGCACGATGCCGACGATCGTCAGCATCGGGGAATCCCATGGCAATCCGATCCGCCGGCCAATCGGATCAGCGTTAGGCCAGAACCGCTGCGCGACACTCTGACTCACGATCGCGACCGGTAGCTGGCCAGCGCGATCGGCCGCCGTGAATTGTCTGCCGCGC
>DATEGN010000604.1:0-5217 GCA_035280125.1 Gemmatimonadaceae bacterium
ATCGCTCATCGCCGATCAGATGACGTCGGCGCGCGGCCGTCTCGCCTGGCGCGGAGAGCGATCGGATCTCGCGCCCGCGCTCGCGGCCGCGGTTCGCGATGGCGATGTGGTCATCACGATGGGTGCGGGCGACATTACGCGCACCGCGCCTGAGCTTCTTGCGCTGCTTGCGGGGCGAAAATGATCGATGCAGAGGACTCCGGCGCCGACGCCGGAGTGTCCAAGGGCCGCGTTAGGCTCTGGCTTCTCGCCTTCGGACTCATAGTGCTCCTCGGGTCGCCGCTCTGGGCTCCGCTAATCCTCCGTCAGCTGTCCTTTTTTCGCGTTCGTAAAGTCGAGATCATCGGCGCACGCTACGTTTCAGTGTCTGAGCTGATGGATCGTTTGCATGTCGACACTACCGTTTCGGTTTGGGACCCGACGCCACCCATGGTGGCTCGCCTCGCTGCGGATCCGCAGCTGAGAAAAGTCAGCATTCGTCGCCGGCTCCCGGGTACACTCGTTGTCGAGAT
The DNA here is from genome assembly GCA_035280125.1 of Gemmatimonadaceae bacterium. Lineage (GTDB taxonomy): Bacteria > Gemmatimonadota > Gemmatimonadetes > Gemmatimonadales > Gemmatimonadaceae > AG2. The sequence goes on from DATEGN010000604.1 coordinate 513, forward strand.
TCAGGAGAGTCTTCCAATTGCGCTCGTGTCGACGAACGACGGCTTACGCGTCTATGACGATCGCGGGGTCCTCCTTCCAATCGATCTTGCGCGCACGCCAATCGACGCTCCCATTCTGCCACGACGCGATCTTGGGCTACTTCACCTGCTGAGCGTCTTGCGCAATGAGGCACCCACGCTCTACGATCGCCTGAGCGAAATCCGTATCACCGCTCCCGACGAGCTCCTGCTGCAATTTGCCGGCACGCCCGTGCGTGCAATGCGCGACGTGTCGCTGGCGCGGCTCGTCGAGATTGCACCCGTTGAAGACGACCTTACCCGTCGCGGCTTGCGTGCGGCGGAGATCGATTTGCGCTACCGAGACCAAGTCATCGCCAGACTGCCATGAATCCGGAACGCCTCGTTGCTGGACTCGACATCGGATCCGCGAAAACCACCGCGATCATCGCGGAAACGATCGGTGAGCTGAAGCACCCGTCGATCAAATTGCTTGGCGTCGGCCAGGCCCGAACAACGGGTATGCGACGCGGTGTCGTTTCCGATATCGAGGAGACGACGCGCTCGATTCGTCAGGCACTGCAGGATGCCGAGCGTATGGCTGGTACGCAGGTCCAGGAGCTTTATGCGGGCATCGCCGGCGAACATGTCCAGGCGATGACGAGCAAAGGCATCGTCGCGGTGAGTGGGGACGAGATCAACAAGCACGACATCGATCGAGCGAACGAGGTTGCGCGAGCCCAGGCGATTCCGACTGATCGCGAGCTGCTCCACGCGATCCCGCAGGAGTACACCGTCGATCGCAACACAGGGATTCGGGACCCGATCGGCATGATCGGCACCCGCCTCGAGACGGAGATGTACCTGGTGACGATTGGTAGCTCCCCCGCGCTGAACCTTCGGAAATCGGTGGAGCGTGCGGGTTATCGCGTTCGCGAGCTCGTGCTCGAGCCGCTTGCGAGCGCACTCGCTGTTCTCACGGAAGACGAGAAGGAGCTCGGCGTCGCGCTGGTCGAGATGGGCGCCGGTACGACTGATCTCGCGCTCTTCCACGAGGGGAAGATTCGTCACCTCGGCACCGTCGCTTTCGGTGGGAACAATGTCACGAGCGACATTGTCCACGGCTTGGGGGTAACACAGGCGGACGCGGAGCGACTGAAGGAGCGATTTGGTTGCGCGTACGAGCCGCTCGTCGATCCGTCCGATGTGATTCAGCTGCCAAGCACAGTTGCACAGGGAGAGCGTCACATTCCGCGTGAGCTGCTCGCGCACATCATCCATCAGCGCATGGACGAGATCTTCGATCTCGTGCAGCGCGACATCGCGTCGGCGGGCTACGCCGGGAAGTTGAGCGCTGGCGTGGTCCTCACGGGCGGTGCCGCCGCGATGCAGGGCGTCGCGGAGCTCGCGAGCGATGTATTCGGCACGGGCGTTCGAGTCGGTCTGCCGGCGGAGAACATCGGTGGGTTGAGCGACTCCGTGGAGGCGCCTCGCTTTGCGACGGCCGTCGGGCTGGCCCAGTATGGAGCACACCGCGTCGCCTTGGGCGCCGCCGGCTCGAGTGTGCGCCGGCTCACAGCGAGCGGGAGTGGCGTCGGGAAATTTGCGGAGCGAGTGAAGTTCTGGTTACAGGACTTTTTCTGATCTGAGTCCTTCCCGCCGACGCAGGCCTCCCAAAATCTGATTGTCATCCTGAGCGAAGCGAAGGATCTAGTCTGCGCAAACTGGATCCTTCGTCGCCGCTTCTCAGGATGACATGGAGCTATTCGCGTGCGCTCGTGGCGCGATGCGTGCGATGCGGATCACGAAAAACTCGCAGTGAAATTGTTCACCGAACGTGTGCAGCGTATTCCGCTCTGTGGCTCACACAAAGCTGTCACGAAGCCGTGTGTTGTGGAAAACTTTGCACGTTACCAGTCGTGATTCCTCGCGTCGTCCCTCGTCAACCGAAAAGAAAAAAGCTTCTCGCGAGCAGAGAAAGCGTTATATTGCCCGGGCGTTTTCCCCCGGCGGTGCGCCTCTCCCTCCTCGTCGGCCGCTTCGAAATGCGCACGAGTCGTCCTCACCCCGAGGTTTCGTCCCCACCCCACGCAGTACGGGAGCTTCACTCTCAATGATCTTCGAGTTCGAAGAGAGCGCGACGCAGAACGCTCGCATGAAGGTGGTGGGCGTCGGCGGCGGTGGTGGCAACGCCGTCAATCGGATGATCGACGAGCATCTGGAGGGCGTCGAGTTCATCTCGGTGAACACTGACGCGCAGGCATTGCTCGCGTCCAAGTCGGACGTGAAAATCCAGATCGGCAAAAAGCTCACGCGTGGACTCGGCGCCGGCGCGCGACCTGAAATTGGCCGACAGGCGATCGAGGAGAATCGCGAAGAAGTTTCGCGCACGCTCACGAACTCCGATCTCGTCTTTATCACGTGCGGAATGGGAGGCGGCACGGGTACGGGGGCCGCGCCCGTCGTCGCGGAGCTGGCCAAGGAAGCGGGCGCGCTCACCGTCGGCATCGTCACCAAGCCGTTCCTCTTCGAGGGACGCAAGCGCATGCGGCAAGCAGAGCAGGGGATCGCCGACATGCGCAAGAATGTCGACACGATGATCGTGGTCCCTAACGAGCGCCTGCTCGCGGTCGTTGGAAAGGGAATTCCATTTCAGGATGCGTTGAAGAAGGCGGATGAAGTCTTGTTGCATGCGACGCAAGGCATCTCGTCGCTGATTAGTGTCACCGGTTTGGTCAACGTGGATTTCGCCGATGTCCGCACCGTTATGCATTCGGGCGGCTCGGCGTTGATGGGTACGGGGATCGGACGCGGCGAGAATCGCGCGATCGAGGCCGCGCAGCAGGCCATCAGTTCGCCGCTGCTCGACAACGTGAGCATCTCGGGCGCCACTGGCGTACTCGTGAACATCACGGGCGGCGCCGACCTCACGTTAGGCGAAGTGCATCAGATCAACGAGATCATTCACGACGCCGTCGGTGACGACGCCGAGATCATCTTCGGCGCCGTTCACGAGCCGGCGATGCAGGGCGAGATTCGCGTCACGGTCATTGCGACCGGCTTCGACAAGGCGATGCAACCGACGCTCATCACGCCCGTGCAGTCGCTCGCCTCCACTCCGGCGCAAGGCGTCAAGAACTCTCCTGTGATTCCGTTCCCCGCCAATCGTCCTGCACGTGTGAGCGGCGTCGGGAATGGACGGACGCCGCCGACCGATGTGGCCCGCCGGCCGGCGCCGCTCGATAAGGCTACCCAGGATCTCAGCGACATGGAGATCCCGACGTTCATTCGGAGGCAGATGGATTGAAGGGCGTGATCGAACGCGTCGTCACCTATGGCGTGGCGGCGATTCTCGTTGCTGGGGCGCTGTACCAGACGCCTCGGCTTCCCGACAAAAAACCCGCTGAAGAGCTTCTTGGTCCGCAGCAACAGAGCATCGTCGCGCTTCCCGTGGCGATACTCCGCGAGCGCCTCGATACGCTCGGCAGCGGCGAGTCGCTGCGCAGTGTGTTCGCTCGAGGCGGCGTGAGCGAGGTGCTCGCGACGCAGGCGCTCAAGGCGTTGACGATCATCAATCCTGGGCGCGTTCGGGCCGGGATGCCGATCGCGTTCCGGTCGCCTGCTCCCGATTCCGTACCCACTGAGATCGTGCTCCACCTCGCGATCGATCGCCTGTTGCACCTCAAGCGCGACGGTGTGACGTGGACCGAATCCGAAGAGCAGCTGCCGTGGAAGACCGACACGATCATCGTCAGCGGCAACATCTCTTCGACGCTGTACGAGGCGATGGACTCGAGCGCGAAATCCACGTTGCCCGCACAAGCGCGTCAGCAACTCACCTGGTCGCTTGCGGACGTGTTCGAGTACAAGATCGACATGAGCCGTGACCTCCAGCCAGGTGATGCGTTCCGGGTCATGGCGGAGCGCTCGTCCTCGTCGAGTGGAGCCGTCCGAATTGGAAAGATCCTCGCCGCGACCTTCACCCTTTCCGGGACGGAGCTCCAGGCGATTCGGTACGCCAGCCACAGCGTCAACGGCGATTTCTTCGACGCCAACGGCAAATCGCTTCGCGCTGCTTTTCTGCGCGCGCCGCTCGAGTTCCGGCGCATCTCCAGCAGCTTCGGCGGTCGGTTCCATCCGATCCTCGGCGTCTGGAAGCAGCACAAGGGCACGGACTACGCGGCCGCGGCGGGTACACCGGTTCGCGCCATCGGCGACGGTACGGTGATTCGCGCGGGTTGGGGCAGCGGATACGGCAACGTGCTCGAGATTCGCCATCGTAACGGCTTTGTCTCGCGGTATGGCCATTTGCGAGGGTTCGCGTCCGGCGTCCACGTGGGATCGCACGTGACGATCGCGCAGACGGTCGCGTACGTCGGCATGACTGGGCTCGCAACGGGTCCGCACCTCCATTTCGAGGTGCTCGTCGATGGCGTGCAGCACGATCCGCGATCGGCGCTCCGGGATCGAAGTGGCGATCCGGTGCCTGCGCGAGAGCGACCATCCTTCGAGCAGGAACGCACGCGACTGATGGCGCTGCTGGAAGCGCCCGCCCCCGAGACCGCTACCGGACTCGCCGAGCGTTAGCAGTTCGTACGAGCGCGCCTTTGGCGCTTCGTCGCTCGGAACTCGGCCGTTAAACTTCGCGGATGTCATCGTGGCTACTCGCCGCGCTCGCCGGTCTCGTATTCGCGGTCCTGCAATATGC
>DATEGN010000605.1:0-2888 GCA_035280125.1 Gemmatimonadaceae bacterium
GCGGCCAAAGTCGCATTCACGCACCCCTACATGGACAGCGGCGTCGCCGTCCTCGTGAGAAAGGATGCGAACGTCAAGTCGCTCGAAGATCTCAACGACCCGAAGTTCACCATCACGGGCCAGAACAACCCGCAGAACGCCGAACGCGCGAAACGCTTCGTGCCGAAGGCTCAAACCGTCTGGTTCGACTCGCCCAGCGAGCTGTTCCTGGCGGTCAAAAGTGGCCGCGCCACCGCCATGGAGACCGACACGCCGATCGCCGACTATTACGCACTGCAGAACAAGGACCTCGTCGTTCTCAACGACATGGTCGAGAAGCTCGGTGTCTCGAACAACGCAATCTTCATGAAGCCTGGCGACTTTACCTGGTGGCTTTTCCTGGATACGGCGGTGCGCGAGCTGCGCTACGGCTCACGCTATGCCGAGTACAATGATCTCTACCAGAAGTGGTTTGGAAAAAACGCGCCGCCGCAGCGCTTCTATATCGGCGGCGGCAAGTAGCGGAGGCTTAGTGCCTCAACACTGGATCCTCGCTCGCTACCTGCCCGTCTTCCTCGAAGGGGCGCTCATTACCGTCGAGCTGGCGGTGAGCGCCATCGCAATCGTCATCATCTGGGGTCTGGTGGTCGCGGCCGCGCGGCTGTCCCATTGGCGAAGCCTAGCCATGCTCGCGGGCGGCTATATCCAACTCATGCGCAATACGCCCCTCCTAGTCCAGATCTACTTCATCTATTTCGGGTTCGCGATGGCGGGCTTCGCGTTATCTGGCTTCGGCTCTGGACTCCTCGCCCTGTGCCTGCAAAACGGCGCATACGCCGCCGAGATCTATCGGGGCGGGCTACAGTCACTGAGCGTCAAACAAATCGAGGGAGGTCGCGCGCTCGGGATGACGCCGTGGCTCACGTTCCGGATCGTCGTGCTGCCGCAGGCCGTCGCCCGGGTGGTTCCGGCCCTTGGCAACCAGTTCGTCCTAATCCTCAAGGACACCTCGATCGTCTCCGCCATCGCCGTCGGCGAACTCACGCATGTTGGCAAGCTGCTCTCGGAGCGCACCGCCGCCACCTACGAGATCTTCTTCGTGCTGGCCGCCTTCTACCTGATCATGACCTCGATCGTCACGACGTTAGTGCGGCTCTACGAGCGCCGCGTGTGGTACCTCCTGTGAGGCTCGGATGCTGCCAGATGTCCTGATCGACAACCTCGGCTATCTGCTGAGAGGCGCAGTGATGACGGTTGGCCTCGCCGCAACCACCGTCGTGCCCAGCGCCGTGGTCGGCATGGTCCTCGCCCTCGCCAAGGTCTTCGGCGGGATCACCCTCCGCACGCTCGTCGAAGTCTACCTCTACGTGATCCGGGGCGTGCCGTTGCTGGTTTTGCTGTTCTTCATGTATTTCGCACTGCCGTACACGGGAATCGACCTGCCGCCGCTATTGGGCGGTGTGCTCGTCATGTCGCTCTACTTCGGGGCTTTCATGGCTGAGATCTTCCGGGCGGCGATCCTCTCGCTGCCCCGCGCGCAGTGGGATGCCGCCCGCAGCCTCGGCATGCGGCGCTCGCTCATGTTCCGAATTGTCATCTATCCGCAGGTGTTCCGCCTCGCCGCGCCCCCTTTCGTGAACACGTGCATCCTACTCGTCAAGAGCACGTCGCTCGTCTCCATCATCGGCCTTTGGGAGCTAACCCTTGCCGGCCGCGAGGTGGCAGAACGGACGTTCGCACCCCTGCAAATCTTCGGTGGCGTTGCCCTCATCTACTTCGTGCTGTGCTACGCGCTTTCCCGCTATGGACTTTACCTTGAGGAGCGGATGCGTTTTGCCCACTGAGCCGGCCGCGCACGGGCCTCCCATGGTCGAGCTGCGTCACGTCAGCATGAGCTTCGGCAATCACCGCGTCTTGAACGACGTGTCCCTCACCGTTTCTCGAGGCGAAATGGTCGCGATCATAGGACCGAGCGGTTCCGGCAAGACCACGCTGCTCCGCTGCATCAACTTCCTCGAGGAGTACGATGGCGGCGAGGTCCTGGTCGACGGAGAGTCGGTGGGCTTTCGATTTGAGAGCGGACGGCGCATCCGCCGGACCGAACGCGAGATCGCCGCAACGCGCTCAAACATCGGAATGGTGTTCCAGAGTTACAATCTGTTCCCGCATATGACCGTGCTGCGCAACATCACGGCCGCGCCGATCCGGGTCAAGGGCGTCGCGCCCGAGGAGGCCGACGCTCGTGCGCGCACGCTCCTGAACCGCATCGGTCTCCTCGAGAAAGCAGACGTGCTACCCGCTTGGCTGTCCGGCGGCCAGCAGCAACGCGTAGCGATCGCGCGTGCTCTCGCGATGCAGCCCAAGTTGATGCTATTCGACGAGGTGACGTCGGCGCTCGATCCGGAGCTCGTCGGCGAGGTCCTCTCCGTCATGAAAAACCTCGCGGACGACGGCATGACGATGGTCGTTGTCACCCACGAGATGCAGTTCGCGCGCGAGATCGCCAACCGTGTCATCTTCATGGACGAGGGCGTCATTGTCGAGGAGGGCGACCCGAAGCGCCTGTTTTCGGCGCCGGCCTCGGAACGCCTGCGCGCGTTTCTCAAGCGCTACCGGGAAAGCTACTTGTTGTCGTGAGGATCAGAGGGAGAGCACGATGCTTGCCGATCACGGTGTCGTCGGATTACGGAAGGAGCGCCTCGATACGCCTTCGCTCTGCGTCGATCTCGACGTCATGGAAGCCAACATCGCGCGCGTCGTGGCCACATGCCGCGAGCATGGCGTCGCATGGCGCCCGCATACCAAAGGTCAGAAGGTCCCCGCGATCGCGCACAAACTCCTTGCCGCGGGTGCGATCGGAATCACGTGTCAGAAGCTCGGCGAAGCCGAAGTCATGGCCGCGGCGGGCA
>DATEGN010000606.1:0-5602 GCA_035280125.1 Gemmatimonadaceae bacterium
GTCCAGCCTCTTCCGTGTATTCCCGTTGATGCTTCCCGTCTTAGGAGCTTGCCACGGTGAGCGGATCCGACGGACTACACTGGGAACAGCATCTCGCGATACTTCGGAAGCGGCCAGATCTCGTCGTCGATCAGCACCTCGAGCGCGTCGCTCGCCGCACGCGTCGCAGCCATCGAATCGGCGCCGGTGTGCGTCAGGAACTCAGCCTGCTCCTCGAGCTCCTCGTGCATCCCTTCCGCCTTGTCGATCGCCTTGCCGAGCGCTGTGCGTGCCGACTGAAGCTCCTGAATCACCTTGCCAATTCGGTTCGCGGGCTCGATCTGCGGAATGACTTTGATACCCGCCTCTTTCGCGCGCGCGGCCGATTCGGCCAAACCGCCGACGTATTCGAGCGCCGCCGGCAGGACCATCGTGTCCACGGTCTCGCGCATGGTGTGCAGCTCGATGAGCATGTCCTTAACATACCGTTCGAGTCGCACATGATACCGCGACTCGAGCTCCTCTTCGCTGAAGATCCCGAGCTTCGTCAGCAGCTGGCGTGACTGCTTGGTGGCGAGCTGCTTCAGCGCTTCTGGCGTGCGTCGGAGATTGGGAAGTCCGCGCTTCGCTGCTTCGGTTACCCACTCCTCCGAGTAGTTGTTGCCCTCGAAACGAACCGACGCGGTCTCCTTGAAAATTCGACGAACGACCTTGAGCACGGCGTCGTCGACCTTCTTCGTCTTCTTCAACTCCGCCTTGAGCTCCGCCGTGATGTCCGCGATGCTCTCCGCCACGGCGGCGTTGAGCAGCACGATCGGAAACGCGATCGACTGCGAGGACCCGACTGCTCTAAACTCGAACTTGTTGCCGGTGAAGGCGAAGGGCGACGTCCGGTTCCGATCGGTGTTGTCGCGCTGAATTTCCGGGAGTCGAGCGACGCCGAGCTTGATCATCTCCTGATCGGCGCTATTCGTCGCCTTGCCCTCGGCGATCGTCTCGATCACGTGCGTGAGCGAATCGCCCATGAACACCGAGATGATCGCAGGCGGTGCTTCATTCGCCCCGAGTCGGTGCTCGTTACCGGAAGTCGCAATCCCTGCGCGGAGGAGTGCCGCGTGCTTGTGAACGCCTTTCAGAATAGCGGCGAGGAAGACAAGGAATCGAATGTTCTGGTGCGGAGTCTGACCCGGCTTGAGCAAGTTGTAACCGTCGAGGTCCGGGTTCTCAGCCGCGACCGACATCGACCAGTTGCAGTGCTTGCCGGACCCATTGATTCCCGCAAAGGGCTTCTCGTGCAACAAAGCCTGCAAATTGTGCCGCAGCGCCACGCGGCGCAGCGTCGCCATCACGAGCTGGTTATGATCGACCGCGACGTCCGTCTCCTCGAAGCGCGGCGCCATCTCGAACTGACTCGGCGCGACCTCGTTATGCCGCGTCACGATCGGAACGCCCAACTTGTACAGCTCGTACTCGACTTCGGCGATGCATGCCTGAATGCGCTCCGGAATTCCACCGAAGTAATGATCCTCGAGCTGCTGTCCGCGCGGCGGCGCGGCGCCGACGAGCGTACGACCGGCCATGACAAGATCGGGTCGTAGAGCAAAATGACCCCGATCAATTAGGAAATACTCCTGCTCGGGGCCGAGGGTCGTATAGACACGATGTACGCCCTTGTCACCAAGGACCTCGAGAAGCGAGATCGCGCGATCGCTGAGTGCGTCGGAGCTTCGAAGCAGCGGAGTGACCTCGTCGAGCGCCTCCCCGTTGTAGCCGATGAAGACCGACGGAATGCAGAGCGTCTTCACTCCAGCCCACTCGGCGATGAATACCGGGCTCGCCGGATTCCATGCGGTGTAGCCGCGCGCTTCCCACGTCGCGCGAAGACCGCCTGAAGGAAAGCTCGAGGCGTCGGGCTCGCTCTGAATCAGCTGCGATGCGCTGAACGACTCCATTGGCTGGCCGTCGTCGAAGGACAAAAAGGCGTCGTGCTTCTCGGCGGTGAGCCCCGTCTGCGGCTGGAACCAGTGCGTGAAGTGCGTAGCTCCGCGCGCGATTGCCCAGTCGCGAATGACGCTCGCGACTTTTGGCGCGATCTCCGCGTCGAGCTTTTTCCCCTGGCGTATGGCCGCTACGAGCTTGGTATAGACGTCCGGCGATACCTTCTCGCGCATCTGCCGCGCGCCGAGCGTGTTGATTCCGAAGTATTCAGAGACTCGAGCGCCGGGCATGGTCGTGCCGTTCGCGGATGAGGAATGAGAGGGAGAGCCGCCGTTCGAGCCATTCCCGTTGGCTCTCGGGGTGCGCGAGGAGATCTCGCGATTCACTTCCTGGCGATTGTGATGGGTAATGACAGACATGTGCCGCAAGGCCTCTCGAGAAAGGGGACGCATTCCAGCCAAGAGGCAAATGTATCGCCATTTGTGCGTGATTCGCAAATCCGACGTTGCAAACTCACGGTTTTCGGCTACTTGGGCGGCTAGAGTGACTCGGCCTGGTGCTCAAACTGCAAGATTTGTGTTGCAATGGCGCATCAAGAAGCTGGCCGAATCCGGTCGATTGCACCGAGGCGCCGGAGACTCGGAATTCGAAGGGCGACGATACCGACAACTGACAACGAAGCGACTCCACCAAGCACGACAGAAGTCACCGTTCCAAGAAGCCTGGCGGCGACGCCGGATTCGAAGGCGCCAAGCTCGTTCGACGACCCAATGAAAATCGCATTGACGGAGGAAACCCGGCCAAACAGATGCTCAGGCGTCATCACCTGAAGGAGCGTCGATCGAACGACGACGCTCACGTTATCGGCCATTCCGCTGATCGCGAGGAGCACGAGCGAAAAAAAGAAGCTCCTCGAGAGGCCGAACCCAATGATGCACAGGGCGAAGAGAGCCACCGCGTTCAACAAAGCGCGCCCCGCGCGTTGGAAGGGCCGGCGATGGGCGAGGTATATGGACATTACCGTCGCACCGGCAGCGGGCGCGGCGCGCAAGATCCCCAGCCCCTCCGGCCCCACTTTCAGGATCGAATCGGCGAATACCGGCAGCAAGGCTTCGGCACCGCCAAGGAGAACCGAGAAGAGATCGAGCGTCATCGCGCCCAGCAGCACGGGCTCACCAAAAACGAACTGAATGCCCGTGCGCAGGCTCTCCCCAACCGAAGACTCGAGGGTTCTCGTACCGCGCGGCACATAGGCGATAGCCGCGAACGCGAGTAGCGCGAAAATCATCAGCATCACGTCGACGCCATAGGCAAACGAGGGCGACGTGAAGCCGTAAAGCAGCCCTCCGAGCGCCGGGCCAGCGACCGCGGCGGTCTGCCACGTCGAGCTTCGCCAGGCAACCGCGTTTGGAAAGAGGGAGCGCGGGACGATCTCGGCGCCAAGGGCCTGGCGGGCCGGCTGAAGAAAGCTGCGCGCGATGCCGCTCAGAAAGATGATGACGTAAAAAGGCCAGACGACACGATGGCCGCCCGCAATACCTCGCCAGCTCGCTCCCAGGCTCAGAGAGAGAAGCGAAATGGAGCAGACGACCAGTAGCGCCAGCGATCCGAGCGAGATCGTGCGCCGATCCTGGCGGTCGGCGACGTGGCCAGCAAAGAGCGCGATGCTGATGTAAGGCAGCGCTTCGGCCAGGCCCATCAGGCCTAACGAGAGTGGATCGCGCGTGATGTCGTAGATCTGCCACGAGACGACGACGCCCTGAATCTGCGCCGCCAAGGTCATCGTGAACGTGCTCAGTATGTACCAGCGATAGCTCGGGATGCGGAGCGAAGCGTACGGATCGTGCGGCTGAAGACGGGAATCGTCCACGACAGTGGGCTAGGATGGACCGACCTGCTGAAACGCGAAGAGGGCCACCGAAGTGTAAACGGGGCCCGGACGCGCCGGTGGCCAACGACTCCCCCACTTGTCATCCCGAGGAGCGAAGCGACGAGAGATCTGCTTTTCCGAACGAACTGACGTGCTATCGCAGTCTGGAAAGGGTCGCGAGCAGCTGCTCAGCGTGAGCGATATGCGCCGCGATGATCGGACGTGCGGACGTCAGTGCCTCGCGTAGCTCACTGTTGCGGGCGCGCGGAAGCAGCACGTCGTCGATCATCGTGAGGATCGCGCGATGACGATCGAGCTCCATGCCGACATACGCGTCGTCGAACGCACGGCCGCTCAGCGCGCGAAGCGAATCACGCTGCAGAGTCGAGAGGTCGCGTAGGTCGCGTCCCACGTCGTCGTCTGCCGGCGCGATATCCTCGTCGCTCGAGAGGGCGCGCATGGCGGCGATGACTTGGGCGTGGTCCGTGAGCATGCGGCGCGCGAAGGCTTTGACGTCCTCGTTGTTCGAGGTCATGACAGCGACGCGCGCGAAGCTGACATCGACGTCATTGGCCATGAGGAATCGACCGATGGTTCGCCCGTCGGTCGTGAAGAAGTTGCTGCGGCTCATTGGGGTCGTGGCCGTTGCGCGCGACCAGAGGTGCATCTGGCGCACTGGCGCGGCGGTATCGCCCTGCTGCTTCACGACGGGCTGTGTGTCAGACACGACTTTCGCTGGCGCCTTGTCGTTGGCGTGTTGAGCGAGCCAGGAGCGCGAGTGAAAATGGCACGCGCTGAGGAGGGGAAGGCTGACGGCGATCGCGGCCGAGAGGTAGCGGGTCATGGCGCGGGGGCGTTGAGCGTGGGGCGACGCGGACTCAACGGTAGGACGAGAGAGGCGGGGCCCAGTCACCGGTCGAGTCATCCGGAGCGACGGCGAGGGATCGCCGCGGTCCGCCCGCGATGCGCCGTAGTCTGGTCACGCGAACGCGCGGTCCGCCCGCGATGGCGCCGGGTCTGGTCACGCGAACGCGCGGTCCGCTCGCGATACGCCGCGGTCCGCTCGCGATACGCCGCGGTCCGCTCACGCGTTCGCGCGGTCCGCTGACCGTGACCGCTCGTCCCCTGGCCGGAGCGCGGGTTCGGCTCTCGCACCGCGCGTTCCCCCTCTCGCCGCACGAGTTCCACGACACGGCCGCCTGTTCCGCGGACGAATCGATTGGTCCGCTCACACGGGCACGTGGTCCGCCGACGCGGAATTCGCTCCGCTCGACTCGACCGGCGCGTTCGGCCACACCAAAACCGCCTCCGCGTCCACGGAAACACGGTCCGCCGACTCAGGAACCGGTTCGCTCGACCCGCGACCAAATTCCGGAGCGATCGAAACGCCGTCCGCTGGCACGGGAACCGTTTACTGCGCGATTCACACGCGTTCCGGCGAGCCACGCGCAGGGGACCACGGGCAATCACCGTTCAGTCGATCGCTCGGCGGGACGTTCCCGTCGCCTTCCGACGTCGATCGCTGAGCGTCGCCCGCGGTCCCGTGACACTGGCACCCGTTCCGGTCGCGTCACTCGGGCGTTCGATGACCGCGCGCCTCGTGCCGCGAGCAGCGACGGCTGGTCCGTTGAGAGCTTCTCGCGCGCCGCTGACCGCGCGCCTCGTTCCGCGAAGAGCGACGGCTGGTCCGTTGAGGGCTCATCGCGGGCCGCTGACCACGGCGCCGTGTCCGCTCATTTTTTCTTTCGTGCCGACGATCACTCCGCTCGTTCCCCTCAGCGTGGCGGCGTCGCCGCTCACAAAACAAAAATCGAC
>DATEGN010000607.1:0-2933 GCA_035280125.1 Gemmatimonadaceae bacterium
GCGGCTTCGCGTCGCGATTGCCGCCTACGTGCGCACGCTGGTCGCGTTGAATTCCCGATTCGATCGCGCTCTGCGAGGTGACACCTCCGCGATTACTGGCGCCGAGCGCCGCGGATTCACGGTCTTCATGGGCAAGGCTCGGTGTGGAACGTGCCACTTCGCGCCGCTCTTCAACGGCCTCATGCCGCCAGAACTCGTGGAATCTGAACCAGAGATCATCGGTGTACCCGAGAAGCGTGCAATTCAACACGCTCGGCTCGATGCCGACGACGGCCGGGGTGACGTGGACCACGAGCCGACACATGCAAAGGCGTTCCGGGTGCCAACGCTTCGCAACATCGCTCTCACGGCGCCTTACATGCACAACGGCGCATATGCGACGCTCGAGGAGGTTGTCGACTTTTACAATCGCGGCGGAGGCACGGGAATCGGCGCAAAGGTGCCGGGACAGACGCTTGCCGCCCAGCCACTGCACCTCACGAGCGGTGAGCACCGAGATCTCATTGCCTTCCTCGGTACGTTGACCGATACGATTGTTTCGAAGTGACTAATGACTGGTTGGTGGTTCGTAGAGACGAACCACCAACCAGCGTCATTCATCACCACTCACGGGGGCGGCGGACCGCCAAGACCTCCACCCGGCGACACATGTCCCGTGCGCAGGGCCGCGCGCGCGATGGTCACCAGGCCGGCAGCCAGCCCAGTCGATATGATCGCCGTGCGCGCTGTGGAGAATGTCCGGCGTTCCATCGAGCTCACGACATCCACCGGCACCGGCACTGGATCCTCGCCGGTCGCCGGATAAGTCGACCCGTCGGCGAAATGCAGCTGCCGCACGGTGAGCGTGAGCGTCGAATCTGCCTCGACGCGCAACAGCTGAGCATCCACAGCCGTTACTCGCGGACCAAGATACCGCGCCAAATCTTGCGTTCCCCGCTGCGTGAAGAATATGCGGACTTCGTCGCCCGCGCGCGGTGCCGGCGCCGTGCTCGTTGGTCGATACGTGTAGCACGACGCCGTGAGAAACATGGCCATCGGAGCAACGATAGCGATGGCTGTGCGCGACGCTACTGTGAGCATGCCTGCGGATTCGCGATACAAGGGTTCGCCAGACGTTCGATGTTGGGGATCGGGAAGAGCAACCCTGGATCGTTCACTGCCGACTTGAAGTTCGGATCGGTGGTCCATTCCTTCACCTTCTTGCCAAAGCGATACAAATCAGCTAATCGGCGGCGCATCAGCATGAGATTCACCATCCGCTCATGTTGCAGAATATCGGATGCCGTCACGGTACTCGCCGGCGTCCAATCCGGCAGCGCATCCAGCGAGCGCACGGCGTTGATCTCCGTCTGGAACGTGACGAGGTCGTTCGTCGCCAGCGCGCCCTCGGCGAGGTTGAGATGCATCTCGCGGTCGGACGTGATCGTGAAGACTCCCGCCTGCGAACCGAACGCCTTGAATTCCGCCATGATTGCTGCCGACACGGGATCGCGCGTGCCCGTGATCGGATCGTTGAGGGCCGCGAACGCCGCGCCGAGCTTGGACTCGTTCCGGCCGTTTACTTCGAACCAGATGTTGATGCCGGGCTGCGCTTCGACGTTCGACGTCAGGCGGAACTTGTCGTCTCCACCGGACTTCAGGGCGAGCGCCGCTCGGGCATCCGTATTCGCACCAGCATCGTTGACGAGCGGGCTCGCCGCCGTTTGACCTTCGGGCGTAATCTTTTGCCAGATGGCCTTTCCCTGCTTGACGCGCGCGCGCCACGCGGTGATTGCGTACTGCAGATCGACATCTGTCCCGGCAAGGGGAAGCGCTTTGTCGAGATAGCCGATCGCGGTGTCATACAGCTTGCTCATGTTGGCGCGTCCCACTGGCGCCGCCGGAACGGTCTTGTTCGAAAACGCGAAATCATCCCACATGTCGGCGATCGTTGCGTAGGTGATCGCCGTGTACAGGTAGGTTCGCGCGAGGCTCGCTTTGTTCGCGAGTGCGCCGCTGGCGTTGAATCCCTCGAGGCGCTTTACCGTTTGATCGCCGACATAGCGTGCCTCCCCAACGTATGGGAACGCGCCATCGGTGAATTCGTTGAGATAGTTCGAAATCGCGCCTTTTTCGAGATCGTACCACGCGTCGCGCGATCCAATCCAATCCAACTCGTCGGTGGCGACCCCGTATGGTACGGAGACGGCGGAGAGCATCCGCGTCATACTCGCTTCGACACCGTTTGCCTGCTGATCCGCGGCCTGCGGATTGTTGAGCGCGTCCTCCGCGATATTGTTCGGGTTTTTCACATCGAGCAGACCTTTGCAGCCTGTCCCGCCTAACAACGCCATCGACGCCGCTGCGCAGAGGACCGCGCGCGCCAGCGACGATTTCCAGTTCGTCTCGTGGTGTCGCATGGGTGACCTCGCTCAGAAGCCTAGGCGAACAGCAAGTGAATAGCGCATCGGCAGTGGGAGACCGAATGCATCGATGGCCTCACCGAAATTCTGGTCCGTTCCTGCATTCGTCGCGCTCGCGCCGCCGCGAGAGTAGACGTTGATCTCCGGATCGACGCCAGGATACTTCGTCCACAGCTTCAGGTTGCGAGCGGCGAATGTGATCGCCATGTCCTGCGCGCCCACGCGCGCCGCCAGGCGTTGCGGCGTCGTGTAGGTGAGACTCAACTCGCGCCAGCGGATGAAATCGCCCGAGAAGTTCTGATTCAGTCCGTCGTAGGGCGTTAGGCCTCGGAGCTGGTACGCCCACTCCTTCGCTGCCGCGAGGCGCTGCTGCGCCGTACTCGCCGGATTCAGAATCGTGGCCTCGGTCTGGGCTCGCTCGAACGTGTTGCCGCCGTTGGTGTTGTTCGAGCGGCGGAACGCGCCGGTCAGATCAGTAATCGTATAACGGCCGGCCTTGTACTCGAAGTTCGTACCGATTTGCCAATTACG
>DATEGN010000608.1:0-5021 GCA_035280125.1 Gemmatimonadaceae bacterium
ACAGCGCTTCCATCGCGGAAGCAGCTCTTTCGCGCCCGTGAAGCGCGCATTAAACGCGAAATCCTCGTTGACGAAGGGCTGGCTGAGCCACGGCGACACTTGCATCAACGCGTGAAAGCGGAGATACGCGCGCCAGTCCGCCATTGGCGTCGACTCGAGGAGCTCGCTCGCGCGCTTGAAGAAGTCGGGATTCGCAACATTGACCTTGGCCACTGAAGCCGTCATCCCGATCGAACGAAAGTACGCGGGCCAATCGACGTTAGGCGCGAGCACGCTGAGCTGCGCGAGCGTCATGGGGTGATCTGTCGCGGCCGGATCGCGCAGATCGACTCGTCGAGTAGAGGCTTTCGCTAATTCCGTCTCGAGCGTCATGATCCTGTCCGCATCGCCGGCAGCGGCACTGGCGTCCCCGCCAGCCAACTTCAGGATCCTCGTGACGTGCTCGACGTAGGCGGTGCGAAGCGAATCGGCGGATGGACCCTGGTCCGTGTAATAATCGCGGTCCGGCAGACCGAGTCCGGACTGGACAACCCACACCATGTAGTGCGCCGCGTCGTGCGGATCCGCGGATGGTCCATACCCAAAGAGCGCGTTACCACCGTTGATCTGTATTTCGGCGATCTGCGCCAGTAACTGGGCGCGCGTCGTTATGCCGTCAATGCGATTGAGCATCGGCCGCATTGTCGTCGCGCCCTTTGCTTCGGCGCCGACCGAATCCATACACGACGCATAGAACGTCCCGAGCTTTCGCTGCGTGTTGTTCGTCGCCGCCAACGTACGCTTCGCCATCGCCTCGTCGAGCACTGACTTGACGACGAATTCGTTGCGGTCCGCCATGTCGCGACTCACTCCCGAGAAGGAGTATGCGGCAGGAATGGTGTCTCGGGACAACCAGGCGCCATTCGCGAACAGAAAGAAGTCAGTGCACGCTTTGGCGGACGTATCGATCAGCGTCGGGTCGATCACGCGGAGCGGCGCAAGCTGCTGATCGAGTCGCGGCGAAGCCATTTGACGCTGCGCTGTCGCCGTGCTCACGATGGTCAGCTGCAGAGCCGCCGCGCCGCACAGCGCACGATATGAACTGTAGAAACCTTGCCGAACCATCATGACGAGCTCTCGTGGAATGACCTGCCGAACGTAGGAGAAGGAAAGCGCTTGGTCAACGCACCCTCGGCTGCGTCCGCATGATGGCGTGCACCGTGCAATACAACTGGCACAGGCTGTCATATGAGGTGTACATGTTTGGATTTGTCCGTGGAGGGTGCGCCGTAGCCTTGGCGCTGAGCGCGTTAGGATTGAGCGCGGAAGGGCAACGCGCGGGCACGAGCAATCCGGATTCCGTCGGCCGTACCGCGGCGGCACTGCTCAACCAGGGCCGAGTGAATGAAGCGCGCATGACCCTACTACAAGCAATGCGGGACGCGAATCATCCGGAGCTGATCGCGACGTACCGACTCGAGCTCGGGAATACTTTTCTCTTTGAAGGCGAGTACCAACAGGCGTCGCAAGCATACAACGCGGTACTCACTGGCCCGTACGCGGTGAGCGTCGACAGCTTGAGACGCTGGGCGCATCACGGTCTCGCGCTGGTGAATACCTTCAATGGCCGGATGGATCGCGCGATCAACCACTTCGGCGACGCATTGAGGGGCCGAGGAACGCTCGCCGACACGATCGAGATGCTCGTACTCACCGCGCAGCACGACTCGGCGATCAAAGCCATCGATCGCTTCGCGTCATCGCGAAGAGACGAAGGCGGATTTCAGTTTTCTCAAGTATACCGTGGCCTGAGTTGGTTGAACGCAGGCCACTGCACCCAGGCCTTGCCAGAGATCGCGAAGGCACCGCATCAGGATCGCCCCATACCGATGGCGGTGCGCGGACGTTGCGCGTCCAAGCATGGCCAACGCGTCGACGCCATGGCCATTAGAGATTCGGTGATGCGACAGCCGGTAGCAGATCCCTTCGCGTGGTCGGTTCTCATTGCTCGCGACCTAGCTCGCAAGATCCAATAGACCAGGGGCCGGAGCGTGCGGACTGCGGAAGAGCGCATCCAGCCCCTCGCTCGCCCCTCGTTTAAGTTGCTTCCATGCAACGACTCTTCGTTTCTTGCTTCGCCTTGCTCTCGCTAGGCGGGCGTGCGGTCGCGCAGGCACCGGCCGAAGCGCAGACGGTACTGTCGCCCGAGGAGCGCATGATCTCTCACTCGGTAGATAGCGAGAACGCTCGCACGCTCGCGCTGCTGCAGCGCATTGTCGAAATCAACAGCGGCACGATGAACTTCGCCGGCGTTCGCCGCGTCGCCGATGTGCTGCGCGCGGAGCTCGATTCGCTCGGCTTCACGACACGTTGGGTGGACGGCGCGCCGTTTCACCGGGCGGGACATCTCGTTGCCGATCATCCCACGCCAGGGCCGAAGCTCCTGTTGATTGGACATCTCGACACGGTGTTCGAGCCGAGCAGCCCGTTCCAGCACTTCGAACGCCTCGACGACTCCACGGCGCGCGGTCCAGGCGTGATCGACATGAAGGGCGGGGACGTCATCATCGTCGCGGCGCTGCGTGCGCTGAAGTCGGCCGGACTGCTGGCACGCCTCAATGTCACCGTCGTCTACGATGGAGACGAAGAGGATGCGGGCTCGCCGTTGAGCGATGCGCGCCGCACGTTGACCGACGCGGCACGGGGAGCGGCGGCGGCGATTGGATTCGAAGACGGTCCGGGTGATCCACGTCTCGCCGTCATCTCACGACGCGGCGACGAGTCGTGGACGCTGCGGACAACGGGAACGCCCGCGCACTCTTCACAGATCTTCCAGAAGGATGTCGGCGCGGGTGCGGTTTACGAGGCGACGCGCGTGTTGAGCGAGTTTTATACGAAGCTGTCAGGGGAGCGATACCTGACTTTCAATCCAGGCCTCGCGTTAGGTGGAACCGCAGTTCGTCTCGACAGCTCGGGCGTCGCCGGATCGGCCGAGGGCAAATCGAATGTCGTAGCCGAGCAAATGACGGTGGTCGGCGATCTGCGAACGATCTCGCCGGAGCAGCTCGCACGCGCAAAACGAACCATGCAGTCGATCGTCGCCACGCATCTGCCGAATACCAGCGCGGAGTTGACCTTCGACGCAGGCTATCCACCGATGGCGCCCACGCCGGGCAACCGCCGTCTGCTCGCGATGTACGATCGAGTGAGCCACGATCTCGGACTCTGGACGGTGACCGCGGTGGACCCATCGAAGGCAGGCGCGGCCGACGTATCGTTCGTATCCGAGATTGTTCCGATGAAGATCGACGGGCTGGGACTTTCCGGCCGAGACGATCACACAACCAAAGAGACGGCAGATCTGCGGATGCTACCGGTGCAAACCAAACGCGCGGCCTTGCTCCTCTATCGCCTCACCATGAAGCCGTCCGAGACGAGCGATCGGTGATTCCGGTTGCTGGTAGTTGGTGATTGGTTGTGCTGACTAGGAAGGAGGGAATTTCCCTGCACCGACTACCAATCCCTATTACGTGACAGGATGACCGAGGCATGTGCGGGGTGATTTGTCCGAGCGCCATTCGCGCGAAGCGTCGAGCGAGCTAGTTCGTCTCTTGTGTGGATGACGCAGGCGCCGACGATGCCGCGTTGCCCTCGTGATGCGCGTGTGACTGCTGTCACGATGCGATCTCGCACGTTCGCCTGGTCCCCGGATGCCGTACCTCTCGTTCGACAGCGAGTACTGCGAACTTCGCTTCGGCGCCAACCTGCTTGGTGGCCGCGGCGAGGGGAGCGTGTTGCTGTCGGTACTGGCACTGCTTCCACCAACGGCACTCATTCTCGTTGGGACCGATGGCCGAACGACGATCCGACGGCTGCCATCGCGCTTTCCGGTTCGCGTCGACGGGGAGATCCTTGGCTCGGCGTCGATGGAATTGTTAGACAATTCACATCTTGAAGTCGGCGAGCACCGACTGATCTTCAATCTGTCAGTCGACACACCGGCCGCCAACGGCGCTCACGAGGTCTCGAGCAACAGCAGCTCGCCGGCTTCAGGCGGAGGCGGCCGTCCAAGCTCCGAGCATCCGATTCCGGACATCGACCCTAACGACTTATCACCCTGGCTGCTCAGGGAAATGCGAACGGGACGCATCGTCGGCGTTCCGCGGGCTGGGATGGTGATCGGCCGCAGTGAGGACTGCCATCTCGTCGTGCCCGGGCGCGGAGTGTCGCGCAAGCATGCGCACATCGAACCCTACGCGCAGGGATTCGCGATCACTGACCTGAGCGCGAATGGAACACTCGTAAACCGAATTCGATGCCGTGAGCATCAGGCGCTGGCGGCGGGGGACATCGTGCGAATCGGTGACGAGGATTATCGTGTCGAGAATGGCAGCGCTACGCGGCCCCCGCAGGCGGAGAGCCAACGGGCGACGGAGTTCGTTCCAACGGTCGCGGCACCGCTCGAGAACGAGCGCCCTGAGCAACTCGCCTCGCTCGAGGTGATGCGCGGAGCACTGCGTGGGACCTACTACTCCATCGAGCGGCCGGTTTGCGCGATCGGCAGCTCGCGTGCGAACGATTTGCGTCTTGTCGATCCGAGTGTGGCGCCCTCACACGCCACGCTGTTGCTCAAGGGTGAGACGTGGTACGTCACCGACTTGAGGTCGCGGCATGGGACGTTCGTCAATGGCTATCGCGTCGCCACCGAGCGCGCGCTGGCGCATGGCTGCACGCTGACGGTCGGACACGTGACACTCGTGTTCCGGGCCAAGCGGAGCATGCCCGCAGCCGAAGTTGAACAGCCAGAGGGCTGGTTCACGCGATTCGTGAATTTCCTCAGAGCGAGCTGAGGCCGGTTGTTGGTTTGCGGTGACTGGTAGTTTGGCACTCGGAGCGATCGACCGGCGTTTGTGCTAAGATAAAGCCAGCTTGTCCTCGCTCGCCTCGTCGAAAGAGCCTGTGGCTCGTGCCTGCGAATCACCAGCCACCAACCACCAGCCGCTATGCCCATCTCATTCAAGGTGAACGGCAAGTCGACGACC
>DATEGN010000609.1:0-14870 GCA_035280125.1 Gemmatimonadaceae bacterium
AGTTCAAGGAGATCTATCTCTCCGCGAAGCGGCATGGTTTCGAAGTTTATATCAATACGAATGCATATCTCATCGGCGAGCGCTGGGCGGACTTCCTCGCTGAGTGGCCACCGAAGGGATTGTCGATCAGCCTGTACGGAATGAACCCCGAGTCCTACGAGAAGCTCACGGGTATTCCGAAGTCGTACGAGCGCGTCATGCGGGCGATCGATCTGCTTCTCGAGCGGGGCATCCTGTTCGATCTCAAGTGCCCGGCGATGACGATCACGGCGGAGGAGTTGCCGGCGATGCAGGCGTTCGCGAAAGCGAAGGGCATCCGCTTCCGCACGGATTTCTCGATGATTCCGCAGGAGAAGGGCGATACCGGGCCATTACAGTTCCAGCTCGCGCCGCAGGACGTCATGTCCCTCGAGCGCCGCATCGATCCGGACCTCAACAGCTTTCGGACGTACGCGACGCCGCGCGTCGATGGTTCGACGACGGACCAGGTGTACAAGTGCGGTGCCGGCAAGACGTCGCTCCACATCAACGTGCATGGTGGCGTGAGCACGTGCTCAACATCGCGCAAGGTCGTCGGCAATCTGTTCGAGCAGCCCTTCGAGGAGATCTGGGAGACGTTAGGCGGCAAGGTCGCGATGAAATACCCGTCCGGCCATCCGTGCGCGTCGTGTCAGTTCTCGCGCATTTGTGCCGGCTGTCCAGCGACGGTCGAGCAGTTGACTGGTTTGCCCACGGGCTACGTGCAGATGTACTGCAAGATGACGCACCAACGCGCGCACGAGCTCGGATACCACCCGAGTGGCGTTCCGCGCACCGTCACCGAGGGAATTCCGGCGCACATTGTCACACCGACGCGGAACGCGGCACGCAGGCTCCCGGTCCTCGCCTGACCATAACGAGAATCTGTAACGATTGAGGGATGAAACCCATGACGCGCAGTCAGTACATCAAGCCATCGGTGCTGCAGCTGGAGTTCACGACCGACGAGGAGGTGGTGAGTCTCTCCTCATGCAAGTCGACGACGAGCTCACAACAGCAGACGTTTCCACTGGTTGTCGGCAGTAGCTGTTTTTCAAGTCAGTGTAGTTCGGTCACGGCCTCCTGAGAACGCAATCGCACCACCCCCCCGTGCGTTTCGTTCGTTGCTGCGTGAGGATGTGACAAAGAGGCTCCCCTCTTTTGGTGTCGATGGTCACATGGGGCACAGTGATTGCACCCGAGGGTGCACCGAATTCGTTCACTCCTGACAAAGGAAAGTTTTGATGCGGGCCTCGATTCTCCTGCGCGCCGTGACCACGGTCGGTGTGGTCGCGTTGTTTGTTGGTGGCTGCGATTCGAATTCCACTCGCGTACAGGGGCCACTGCTCGCTCCGCATCTCGCGAATGGCCTGGATAGTGTCATCGCGAGGCAAGGCAGCATTCGCATCGTCTTCGCTGCTCCCGTCAATCAGGCAACCGCGCTCGACCCCGGCAATTTCGTTGTTACTAACAACTGCACCGGCTTACCGGTGCCGGGTTCGCTGCGCTTCGTCGGCGATACGCTCGTCTTCACGCCATCGCAAGCGCTTCCTTTCCTCACCGCATTGACCGTTCGGATTCAGGGCGTCCTGGACACGAACGACAACGCGATGCCGCAGCCGGTGATCATTCACCTCCGCACGGAGAATCCACCGGTCACGGACGTGAGCTGGCAGCAGCTCGCGAGCCCAACGAACGACTTCGTATCCGGCGTTTCGTTCTTCGATCGCAGTTTCGGTTTCATCGTCACGACCACCGGTGGCGTTTATCGAACTGATAATGGCGGCCAAACCTTCGCTGCCTTCTTCAAGAGTGCGGACATTACCGGCACGTCCGACATCCGACTCGTTTCGAAGGACACGATGTACATGGTCGGAGCACCGAGCTTTGGCGGCCGGACGTTCAGCGCGACGGCGCTGTTCCGCTCCATCGATGGCGGCCACACGTTCCAGGTCGTTTTCTCGGACGATCCCGGGAACATGTTCTCCTTGGCGCTGCTCAACCGCCCCGGATCCGCACCGCTGATGGTCATGGGGGGCAGCGAGGGTTCGATGTTCGCGTGGCGCTTCGATCAGCAAAACGATTCGATCGCGCGCTTTGGGCCCGTCGGTGGTTCGGTGTTTGGTACCATGGCCGACATTTCGCCGGACGGCGCAAATGCCGCGCTCGTCGGCTTCCAGGTCACCGGACCGCAGTCCGCCGTCGGCATCGCCTATAGGTCCACGGACGGTGGCCGAACATATACCGCGATTACGTTGCCGGCGAACACGCATCTGCTGCGTGGCCTCGGCTTCATCAATAACACGGACGCCTTCCTCCTCGGGGATACGTCGACCGTGCTCCGCGTGAACGCGACGACCGGCGCCATTACACCGCTGGACTCGACCAATGGGATTCCCCAAACCGAGTCCGATCCGGCGACCGGCACGCTAGTCGTCTATCTGTTCACGCGCGCCAAGTTCGCGCCGGACGATCCCAATATTGGATGGATCGTCGGAACACTCGTACGGCGCGTCCCGGGTCAGCCCGACGTGCGCCGCGGCATCATTCTCATAACGCGCGACGGGGGACAGCACTTCACTCGTCAGGCAGTAGCCAATGCACCCGAGAATGGCCTCGGGTTTCCCGAACTGCGCGACATCTCCGTGCTCAACAAAAATTTCGCCGTCGTCTCGGGCGGCTCGGGTTTCATCGCGGCACGGCCGTCCGACACCCAGAACTTCGCCACGCTGTGCTCGTTCACGGCCCAGTAAGAGCAACGCGCCAATGAACTGTCATCGAATTACACCCTTCTCGCGCGCTGCGCGATTGCTCGCGCTCGTCTTCGCGCTGGCGATGACCATCGCAATACCGAAGCGCTCACTCGCGCAGCAGGTACCCGGCGGCGACTTCGACATCTGCGACTACTGCGGCTCGCTCGTCGCGAACACGATGCATCTCGTCGGTCGGCCGGGCTTCGGCACGAATCTCGGTCAGTTCGTGCTCATCAACGCCGCAAACGACGCTCAAGACGTCGATCACGACGGTTGGACGCCGGGTGTGAACTTCACGAACCTGTACGTCCAGCAGGTTACTGACTTCACAAACCCACAGCTCCCGTCGAATACGATCCAGGCGAGCAACTTCGTCCTTGGCGAGTTTCTGAACCCGCTCAACAACGGATTCCAAAATTCGGTCAGCGTGTCCGTGAACATCCCGATCGGCACGCCCGCGGGGACGTATCGTGGTCGGGTCACCATCGCCGACTCCGTGCTTGCGCCGGGTCCGGTGAATCCGAACGGCGAACAGCTTCGTCTCGATTTCTTCTACATCGAAGTAGAGGTCCTTCCGGTACCATCCGCACAACTGCTGCAAGGAGATACCGCCGCAATTCTCGACTCGCTCGTCATCCGTGGACGCGCCGGCGAACGAGCAAGCGGCGTTGCACGCGTTGCGAATACCGGCAATGTCCCGTTGACGAATGTCACCCTGTCCGTCTCAGATCTGCGGTTGGAGAGCGCTGTCAACATCGTCATTCCGTCGGCCCGCATCAGCGTCCAACCACCCAGCTTCTCATCCGTTGGGTTCGGAGACACCGTACGCGCCACAATCAACGTGGATATACCGGCGGGGATTCTCGGCGGTCGATACAGAGGCACGCTCACGATGCAATCGGCGGAGGCCGGACCGATTGTCGTGCCGGTGGTGCTCATCGTCACGAGCACGCGCGGAATTCTCTTCGAGAACAACCCCGTTCGCAACGCGAATGGCGTCGCGCGGATCGCGTTCAACGCCGACCCCGGGACCGATTACGAAGTTGGCATCTTCGATATGAACGGTCTGGTGGTGTTCATCGTGAAGGGCACCGTATTCCCAGGGCTCACGAGCACCGACTCGTTGGCGACGGCCGCCAGTCCCGGGGTCGGCGCCGACTTCGCCGTGGCGGTCACCTGGCCGCTCATCAATGACCGCGGCGAAGCAGTGGCGAGTGGTATGTATCTCGTGGTCGTCCAATCCATCGTCAACGGCCAACGGCAGCTCGCCCGCGACAAGCTCATCGTCATCCGGTAAGAGGACGTCGTCGAATGTTACGCGCACTTCGTTACGCTCTGCTCTTTGGACTGGCGTCATCCGCTGCGCTCGCGCAGACGGCGACGACGGGCCAGAAGCCGATTAGCATCGCCGGTGGCGACGCCGACAACGGCATCTACGCGGCAACGATACTCTTGATGGGCATCACGCCGCGCGCGGTCGCGCTGGGCGAAGCCATGGGTGCCATCGAGGGTGATCCCGGCGGGATGTGGTACAACGCCGCTGGCCTTGCACGAATCAAGACCAACTCCTTCATGGTCACGGCGCGCCAGGGCTTTGCGGACACGCAGCTCGGCGGCGCGACGATCACGTTCCCGACCGATATCGGAACCTTCGCGATCGCCGCTCGCGCGGTGAACGAAGGGACCATTACACAGTCGACCAATTACAACTTGGGCCCAAGCTGTCGCGCCTACCAGTTCAATCTCGAGGGCGGCGGCGCGATGCAGCTCGCGACGCATTTCATGATGGGCGGCAGTTTATTCTACTCACAAGAGTCGTTATGCAATCAGGGCGCGGCGACCATTGGCCTGAATATTGGATTCCTGATGCCCGAGGTCTTCTGGGATCGGCTCGCCCTCGGCTACGGTCTTCGCAACTGGGGAACGCGCGTCACCTTCGACTCGCTCAGCTCGAGCCCGCCGTTGTACGGCTACGTTTCGGCAGCCGTCGATCTCTTGCAGCACAGCAACCTGATGCAGAGCCCCGTGCTCTTCGGTGGCCGCGCGGTCGTCGTTGATGCGAAGTTCGTTGGTCAGGTCAACTTTCCGTACAAGAACGAGATCTTTCCGGCGGCTGGTCTCGAGGCAACAGTGAATGGCCTCATCATCGGTCGCATCGGCTATCAATGGGGAGATGACAACCGCGCTGGTCTGTCGCTTGGCGCCGGCATCAACGTCGGTCAGTTCCGTCTCGAGTATGCCTTCCGAGATCGGAAAAACGCTGGTGCGTCATTCTTCAGCTACGATCCCATCGGTGACGAGCACCATGTGAGCGCCACGCTGTTCTTCGGCGGTCCGACGTCGAATCAGCCAGTGGTGCCGGTGATCATCAACCAACCCATCGATACAGCCGCGATCAACGCAGCGGTGCGCGATGCCGTGCAGAAGGAGCTCGCCGGCCTGCGACCACTGCTCGACAGCCTCCGCAACGCGCGCGTCGAGGTGCAACGAATCGACTCGTCGTCGTTGGTCTCGCGGTACGTTGTGCCCATCCACTTCGACTTCGATTCAGCGGTCGTCCGCGAAGCCGATCTGGCGACGCTCGGTCAGGTCGCGGAGGTGATCCGCCGTGCATATCCGAATGCGCTCGTCACGATAGAAGGATTCGCGGATCCCGCCGGCAATCGCGAGTACAACATGCGTCTCTCGCGTCGTCGCGCCGAGGCGGTGAAGGCGGTCATGGTGTCGCGCTTCAACCTCCCGTCAGCTCAATTCCGGACGATCGGTTACGGCGAGCAGTTCGAGCGACAGGTGGCACCCGGCGCGCGGCGCGGGGATCCTGGAGCGGAGGAGAATCGCCGCGTCACATTCACGATCGACGCAACGCGACACTTCTGATCTGGGTCATTCGGACTGCGATGCAGCGTCCCGCGAGCGCCAGCTCGCGGGACGTTACGCGTTTCGTCACGCGTCGTAATTGTCGTATGCGGTGTCGTTTGCAGCGCCTGGCCGTGCCCGGTTAACATTCGTTCGCGAAACAACCTGCAGACTTCAGGGAGAACTCGTGCAGATATCGGTAGTCGGAACAGGCTACGTCGGCCTCGTGGTCGGCGCATGCCTGGCTGAAACTGGAAATACAGTGTGGTGCGCCGACGTCGATCAGACCAAGATCGACGCGTTGAAACAGAACGTCATTCCGATCTATGAGCCTGGCCTGGACGCTCTCGTCGAGCGGAACCAGAAGGCTGGCCGTTTGAACTTCACGATCGATGTCAGCGATTCGATCGGGCGCAGCGACGTCGTCTTCATCGCCGTCGGCACGCCGCCTGACGAGGATGGCTCTGCGGATCTGAGGCACGTACTCGCCGTCGCCGAGACCATCGGCAAGAACATGAAGCGCGAGATGGTGATCGTGACGAAGTCCACCGTTCCGGTGGGCACAGCGGCGAAGGTGGCGGACTGCGTTGGGCGCTCGGCGCAGTATCCATTCCACATGTGCAGCAATCCGGAATTTCTAAAGGAAGGCGCGGCGGTGGATGACTTCATGTATCCGGACCGTGTCGTCCTCGGCGTGGACAGCGATCACGCGCGCAGCGTCATGGCGGAGCTGTATGCTCCGTTCGTTCGCACCGGCAAGCCGATCATCTTCATGGATATCGCGTCGGCGGAGATGACGAAGTACGCGGCGAATGCGATGCTCGCCACGCGCATCTCGTTCATGAACGAGGTAGCGAATCTCTGCGAGCGAGTCGGCGCCAACGTCGATCTCGTACGAAAGGGAATCGGCAGCGACTCCCGAATTGGACCCGCATTTCTGTTCCCCGGTCCGGGCTATGGCGGGTCATGCTTTCCAAAGGACGTAAAGGCACTCGTTAGGACGGCACGCGACAACGGCGCGTGTCTACGCGTGCTGGAGGCGGTGGAGACGGTCAACGACGACCAGAAGCACCGGCTCTTCCAGAAGCTCCAGCAGGCGCTCGGACCGGACTTGCGGGGATCGCGCATCGCCGTTTGGGGGTTGGCGTTCAAGCCGAACACCGACGACATGCGCGAGGCGCCCGCGATCACGCTGATTGAGGATTTGTTGAACGCGGGCGCCGAAGTAGCGGCACACGATCCCGTCGCCATGCCCGAGGCCAGACGCCGCATCGGAAGCCGCGTCACGTTCGCCGAAACAAATTACGACGCGCTCAATGGCGCGGACGCCCTGGCGATCGTCACTGACTGGAACGAATACCGTCATCCGGACTTCGGCCGCATCAAGAGCACGTTGCGTCATCCGGTCATCGTCGACGGGCGAAATCTGTACGCCACGGCGAAGATGGCCGATCTGGGCTTCAAGTATTTTTCGATCGGTCGAGGGGGGGCCGCGTGAGAGTTCTCATAACTGGTGCCGCGGGCTTTCTCGGCTCGCATCTCACTGATCGCTTTCTCCGCGACGGACACTCGGTCGTCGGCCTCGACAACTTCGTGACCGGTAGTCCGGATAATATCGCGCATCTCACCGGGAACGATCGCTTTCAATTCGTCCGGCACAACATCTCCGAGTACACGTATGTTGCTGGTCCGCTCGACGGCGTACTGCACTTTGCGTCACCGGCGAGTCCGATTGACTACCTCGAGCTGCCGATCCAGACGCTCAAAGTCGGCTCGCTCGGAACGCATAACGCGCTCGGAATCGCGAAGGCAAAGAAGGCGAGGTTCTTCCTCGCGTCGACGTCCGAGGTCTATGGCGACCCACTGGAGCATCCGCAAAAGGAGAGCTACTGGGGGAATGTGAACCCCATCGGCCCGCGCGGAGTGTACGACGAAGCGAAACGATTCTCCGAGGCGATCACGATGGCGTATCACCGCTATCACAATGTCGATACTCGGATCGTTCGCATCTTCAACACGTACGGGCCGCGGATGCGTCCGCGCGACGGACGCGTCGTCTCGAATTTTATCGTCCAAGCCCTCAACGGAGAGGATCTGACGATCTACGGCGACGGTTCGCAGACGCGGAGCTTTTGTTATGTCGATGATGAAGTCGAGGGGATATATCGGCTGTTCATGAACGGCGATTCACAACCGACCAACGTCGGAAATCCAACGGAGTTCACGGTCAAGCAACTGGCGGACATGGTCGTCGAGCTCACGGGCACGCACGCGAAGGTCATTTCGCAGCCGCTCCCGCAGGACGATCCCAAGCTGCGAAAGCCCGACATAACGCGAGCCCGAACGATGCTCGGGTGGGAGCCGAAAGTCCCACTGCGAGAGGGCCTCGTTCGAACCATCGAATACTTCCGCGGACTGCTTGGCACCGGGCGGATGGCTCATCGCTCGCCGCTCTCCGCAGGGAGCCCGGTTGGAAGCGTCGCCTGATCTGCTCTCGCTCGCCAAAGAGCGCTTCGCCGTGCGTGACTATCACGGCGCGGCGCTCCTTCTCACCTCGTTCACCCAGGAAGGGCCGGCCTTCGCCGACGCGTTGAATTTGCTCGGCCTTTCGTTGGCGATGGTCGATCGCGCCAACGATGCCCTCGGCGCGTTCGATCAGGCGCTCCGAGTGAATCCCCGCTACGTCGAGGCCTATCTCAACCGTGCGGTGGTCCTCAACCATCTCGGACGAGAAGGCGAAGCGCAAAGCTCGATGGCGCGCGCCGCCGAGCTCGGAGCGGCAGACGAGAGCGGCTATCCAGTCGTCGTGGCGAACAAGCTTGCCAACGGTCACCTCTCGCTCGGCCACGACTATCGCGCCGCCGGTAACCTGGAGCGCGCGATCGAGCAGTATCGTCGAGCCTTGGAGTTGCGTCCCCATTTCAATGACATCCGGCTTGCTTTGGGGCGTGTGCTGGTCGAGGAGGGTCGATTCGAGGAGGCGGGCACCGTCCTTGACGATGTGTTACAAGACCGACCTTCCTGGCTGGACGCCATGCTACTGAGGGGCTTGGCTGCTTATCTTCAGGGCGATCTTGACGCAGCGGGAACAATTTGGACTGAGGCCTCCATGCGGCACCCGGAGGAGCCGCGGCTGGAGATCTATCGAAGTATGCTCATGCGTCGCCGCCAGGAGTTGGGCGATGTGTGAGCGCAACTCTCGCCTTTCCTCCGGGTAGCACGTCTGATATGGTCGAACGCATATGGAGATACACAGCGGCAGCCCTGTTCTTGATCGTCGCCGCTGCGTGTCATCCGGAATTTCAGCCGGGCAAGTTCAAGAACAACGATCAGCTCTATCGAGCTGGGGTTCGCGAGTTCGAGAACCGAAAGTGGGATAACGCGATCGCGGCGTTCGAGAAGCTGACTCTCGATCTGCCCGCTCGCGACTCACTCCTGCCGCGCTCCTATTGGTATCTCGCCACGTCTCATGAGAGGCAGGGCGAGCATTTGCTTGCTGCCCAGAGCTACTCGAAGCTCGTGGAGAGTTTTCCAGACGACAGTCTGGCCGACGACGCCGCTCTCGAGGCGGCCCGAAGCTATTGGAAGATGTGGCGCAAGCCGGCCCTTGATCCGACCTATGGCGAGACTTCGCTCGCCACCTACAACACGCTGCTCGGCCTGTACCCCACGTCGCCGCTTGTTCCCACGGCGCAGAAGGAGTTGGCTGAGCTCGAGAATTGGTTCGCGATCAAGAACTACCAAACGGGACTGTTCTATTTCCGGCGGAAGGCCTTCGACTCGGCAATCCTGTACTTCAAGGACGTTTTACAGCGTTGGCCGAACTCGCCGACCGCTCGAGAGACCTCCCTGAAGCTCGTCGAGTCCTATAAGGCCATCAGGTATCACGAGGACGCGTCGGATCTGTGTACGCAGCTCCGAAAGAAGTATGCGAACGACGCCGGCGTTAAGGACGTCTGCATCGGCATTCCAGACGCTCCGGCTCAGCCGACGACCTCCGCCGTGCCCTGAGCCGTGCGGCTCGGGATCTTTGGCGGCAGCTTCGATCCTCCGCACATCGGACATTTGCTCGCGGCCGTCGACGCATTCGAGTCGCTGTCCCTCGACAAGCTCTTCTTCGTCCCGACGTCAGTTCAGCCGCTCAAGGCTGGTATGACCTCGGCGGCGGCACATCAGCGACTTGCGATGGTAAGACTGCTCGTCGGAGCAGACCAGCGATTCGCCGTTGATTCGGTCGAAATTGACAGAGCGGGTTTATCTTACACAGTCGACACACTGGAGACGTTCGCCCAACGGTTCCCCAACGCCGAACGCTTTTTCCTCATTGGTGAGGACGCGATGACGGCTTTTGGAGCGTGGCGGAAACCGGAGCAGATTCTGAGGCTTGCGAAGCTGGCGATTCTGCGTAGGCAGCGGGCGGGAAGCGGATCGGAATCGGAGCGTGGTCGTGAAACGCTCGGCGCTGCGGCCGACCCCGATACGATCCTGCCGGCCGGAACGATCGCGCTGCCGACGCGTCTGGTAAACGTGTCATCGACGGAAATTCGCGAGCGGATTCGCCGAGGCAGATCAATTCACGGCTTCGTGCCGGAATCCGTCGCCGCATTCATCGAGACAGAGCGGTTGTACCGATAGAGGAATAGCATGATCAAGGGACTCATCAGCGCGGTGTTGGGGACGCGCCATGATCGCGAGCGGCGAAAGATCCAGCCGATCGTAGACGAGATCAACGAGGAGTACGCACGGCTCCGCGACGTTTCCGACGAGGAGCTGCGCGGCCAGACCGAAAAGCTGCGTGGCGTCATTCGCGAGCGAACGGGCGAGCTCGAAGCGCGCGTCGCCGACCTCCGGGAAAAGAAGCGTGCTGCCGCTGATCCAACCGAGCGCGAAAAGATCGACGCCGAGCTGAGTGGAACCGATGGCCGGGGTGGTGCTGAAGGCGCGCTCCGTCACGAGATCCGCGAAGTGCTCGACGAGATCCTGCCGGAAGCGTTTGCCACGGTTCGCGAGGCGTGTCGGCGTCTGCTTGGTACCAAAGTGATGGTCACCGGGCACGAGCTCACGTGGGACATGGTGCCTTACGACGTGCAGCTCATGGGCGGCATCGAGCTTCACCTTGGCAAGATCGCCGAAATGGCGACGGGCGAAGGCAAAACGCTCGTTGCGACGTTGCCACTCTACCTCAATGCATTGCCCGGCAAGGGCTCCCACCTCGTCACGGTGAACTCCTATCTTGCCCGGCGCGACTCGCAGTGGATGGGCCACGTCTACACCTACCTCGGCCTGACGGTTGGATGCATTGACGACACGGAGCCGGGCACGCCGGAGCGGCGCGAGGCGTATCTCAACGATATCACGTACGGCACGAACAACGAATTCGGCTTCGACTATCTGCGCGACAACATGGTCGTGTCGCTGGACCAACGTGTCCAGCGACCCCACACGTTCGCGATTGTCGACGAGGTGGACTCCGTTTTGATCGACGAGGCCCGCACCCCGTTGATCATCTCGGGCCCGGTGGGCAACGACAACGATCCGCTGTTCTTTCAGTTCAACGGCGCGGTCGAGCGTCTCGTTAGGCGACAGACCGAGCTCGTGAACGCCCTGGTCGGCGAGGCGGAACGCGATGTGGAGAAGGGCGACACCGCCAGCGGCGCTCTGAAGATGTACAAGGCGCAGCTCGGCAGCCCGAAGAACAAGCGTCTCTTCAAGCTCATGCAGGAGCCCGGCAACAAGACGCTCGTGCAGAAGATGGAGCTGGATCACATCGCCGATCGGCGCTTGCCGGCGAGCAAGCAGCAATTCCGTGACACCGAAGACGACTTGCTCTTCGTGCTCGACGAGAAGGGACACCAGGTCCACCTCACCGATCGCGGCGTGGACTTCATGTCGCCAGGGGACCACGAGGCATTCGTCCTCCCCGACATCTCGGTCGAGACGCATCACATCGATCACGACACGTCGCTCAGCCCGGAACAGCGACTCGATGCGCGGCGGAAGCTCGAGGGGGACTACGCGCAGAAGAGTGAGCGTTTACATATCGTGCACCAGTTGTTGCGTGCACACGCCCTGTACGAAAAAGATGTGAATTACGTCGTCCAAGAAGGCGAAGTCCTCATCGTCGACGAGTTCACGGGACGCACAATGCCGGGGCGGCGATGGTCCGAGGGTCTGCATCAGGCGGTGGAAGCCAAGGAAGGCGTCAACGTGAAGGGTGAGACGCAGACCATGGCGACCATCACGATCCAGAACTACTTCCGGATGTATGAGAAGCTTGCCGGAATGACCGGCACTGCCGAGACGGAGGAGAACGAGTTCTATCAGATTTACAAGCTCGAAGTCGCGGTCATTCCAACCAACAGGCCGATGATTCGCGATGATCGCCACGATTGGGTCTACAAGACGCGTCGCGAGAAGTACAACGCGATTCTCGAGGAGACTCGCCGGCTGCACGGACTCAGTTATCCTGTGCTCATCGGTACCACGAGCGTCGACGCCTCGGAGACGCTCGCGCGCATGTTTCAGCGCGCGGGCCTCAAGCACAACGTCCTCAATGCCAAGTATCACCAGCGTGAGGCAGAGATCGTGGCCGGCGCGGGTCAGCCGGGCGCGATCACGATTGCGACCAACATGGCTGGGCGCGGTACCGACATCAAACTCGGCGCCGGCGTCACGGAGGCGAAGCCATCCAAGGTCAAGGATCCCGAGGGCGAGGAAGTCGAAATCACCGAGGCCGGCGGTCTGCACATCATCGGCTCGGAGCGACATGAATCGCGACGCATCGATCGGCAGTTGCGCGGCAGATCGGGACGCCAGGGCGATCCGGGCGCGTCGCAGTTCTTCCTGTCGCTCGAAGATGACTTGATGCGCATCTTCGGTTCCGAGCGCATCGCACGCCTCATGGATCGTCTTGGCGCGCAAGAAGGCGAGGTGCTCACGCACCCGCTCATTACGCGCTCGATCGAGCAGGCGCAAAAGCGCGTCGAGCTCCAGAACTTCCAGTCTCGCAAGCGGCTGCTCGAGTACGATGATGTCATGAATCAGCAGCGAGAAGTCATTTACTCGCTGCGCAGCTTCGCGCTCGAGGGCGGGGAGGAGCTCAAGGGCGAAGCGCAGAAGATGATCGACAAGGCCGTGATTCAGCGTGTCGACACCGCGCTCGCGGAGTACGAGAACGCCGCGGAGTGGGACCTGCCGTTCCTCGAGCAGGATCTGCTGATGCACTACATCATCCGTGTGCCGGAGTTCGAGAATCCGGATCGCCGGCCCACGAGTTTAGAGGACGCTCAGCAGGTCACGCGCACCGCGGCCCGCAAGGCATTCACGGACAAGCTCGCGAGTCTCGACCAGACACGGGACGAAGCCGGAAACGGCTACGGTGACCGGCTCCTCTCGCTCGTCATGCTCAATGTCCTGGACGAGAAGTGGAAGGACCACCTGTACGACCTGGATCAACTCCGCAACTCGATTGGGTATCGATCGTGGGGTCAGCAGGATCCACTCATCGAGTACAAGCGCGAGGCCTACTCGATGTTCGTCGACCTCATGAACGACATCTACAACACCTTCACGGAGCGGTTTCTGAAGGTGCAGCTGATGTTCGAGCAGCCGCCAATCCCGGAAAGCATTGCGCAGCGTGCAGGGGGCGATGGCGGCCGGCCGAAAAAGCGCTACAACGCGCTTGGCATTCTCGAGGATGTTCCCGAAGATGCGGTGGCGGGCACCAACGGCGACGGCAACGGGACCGGGACCGATGAGGTCATGGATATCGCCGCCGACGAGCCACCGAAACAGGATGTGGTTACGCGACGCGATCCTGTTGTCGTCGGCGCTGGCCGAACGCGGTCGCTCAACAGTGCGCCCGTGCCCGCGAACGTCGATTGGGCAAACGTCGGACGGAACGATCCGTGTCCCTGCGGCTCAGGGAAGAAGTTCAAGAAGTGCCACGGCGCCACACTTTGATGACGCTCTCCGCGGAAGCGCGTGATATCGATCAGCATTTGTACGACATCGTGATCGAGATCACGCACAACTTTCCGCGGAGGGTGCATCCATGGCTGGCCAGGTCAGCTCGAAAACATTAACTATTCGAGAGCTACCTCGATCCGAACGGCCACGCGAGCGTTTGATCGATTTGGGCGTGCAAGCGCTGAGCTCCGCTGAACTCTTGGCGATTGTCCTCGGCTCGGGTGGCCTTGGAAGAACGGCACTCCAGGTTGGTCAGAGCATTCTGTCGGCCTCAGGCGGATCACTTCGTCGCATCGCGATGCAACCGGTGGCCGCTCTGACGTCGACGACGGGGATTGGGACCGCGCGGGCAGCAACCGTGCACGCCGCATTGGAACTTGGTCGCCGAATGGCCGCGGAATCGAGGGAAAGTGGCGCGCCGGTTCGGTCGCCGCGGGATGTTGTCGAGCTGTTCGCCGCGCGTCTGGAGGATCTTCCGGTCGAGGAGTTTCACGTCGCGGTACTGGATTCGCAGCATCGGTTGGAGCGAGACATCATGGTCACCCGGGGCATACTCAATTCGTCGCTCGTTCATCCACGCGAGGTGTTTCGGGAAGCAATCGCCGAGCGGGCGGCGGCGATCATCCTCGTGCACAATCATCCCAGCGGCGATCCGACACCGTCCGCCGATGATCGCGTCGTAACGGAGCAGCTCGTCGCGGCTGGTCGTTTGTTGGACATTCCGGTGCACGACCACGTTATCGTAGGAAGAGGACGGTACACGAGCTTCGCGGAGGCAGGTCTGCTGTGACGGCAACGGCACCAGTTGGTGAGAAACGGGGCGGGGGAGAATTCATCCCTGGTTGGCGCGAGGACGAGCATCCTCTACACGACAAGCTCGATCGCGACCTGCTGGTGCGTGCCTATCAGTTCGGCGAGCAGGCACATCGAGGCCAGGTTCGGAACTCCGGTGAGCCGTTTATCAGCCACGCGGTTGAAGTTGCCAAGATCCTCGCCGATCTGCAGCTCGATTCGACGACCGTTGCCTGTGGTCTGCTCCACGACGTCGTCGAGGATACGAAGGTCGCGATCGCCGACGTCGATCGTGAATTCGGCCGCGAGATCGCCAGCATCGTCGATGGCCTAACGAAGATCGCCAAGCTGCCATCGGGCGGCTCGACACAGGACCGGCAGGTCGAGAGTTATCGAAAGCTATTGCTCTCGATCGCGAAGGACGCTCGCGTCATCATCGTCAAGCTGGCCGATCGTTTACACAATATGCGCACGCTGGACTAC